>JANOLA010000182.1:0-7347 GCA_031419535.1 Burkholderiales bacterium
GCGATGGCGATCGCGATCGCGTTCAGGCGCGCCCGCGCGCAAGCGCGTTGCCTGCGCCTTTCACCGGGCGTTGCGCCTGAAGCAGCTCTAGGCATTGGGCAACTTGCTCGCATCGCGAAACGTCACGCCGTTCGGGGTGGCGATCGGCGTGGGCAAAGGTTTCAGGACCGAGGTGCCGCGGTTGTCGAGCTCCCAGCGCAACAGCATCGCGTTGTCTTCGTGCACCGTGTTGTGGCAATGCTCCATGAACATGCCGCCCCAATCGCGAAATTGCATCGTGATCGTGACGCTGCCGCCGGGCCGCAGTCGGTACACGTCCTTGCGGCCCTTCTCCCACGCCGGAACGTTGGCCGCCGAGCCGTCGCGCGCGAGGATTTGGCCTTCCTCGAAGTGGATGTGGATCGGATGGTCCCAGCCGCCGCCACCGTTCTTCAGAACCCAGACCTCGCGCGTGTTCATCTTCGGCCGTGCCGAGGCGCGGCCGAAGTCGGCGGACTCCATATCGCCGCCGTCGACCTTGGTGCCCCATGGCCCGCTGAACGCCGTTTGCGGGTCTTCGGTGACGTTCTTCGCACCCCGGCCGAACTCGAGGACGCGCGTGCGCGCGATCGGCAGCTTGCTCAGATCCGGGTTCGGAATCAGCGTCGCCGGAACCTGACTCTTGTCCGGGTAGGCCGGGTCGCGCGCGATGCGGAACTCGAGGAATTTGCCGACGCAGGGGTCGTCCGACTTGCCCGCCAGCGCGTCGGCCAGGCTGCGATTCTTCTTCACCAGCTTTCCGTCGTCCTGCTCGGCGAGGTTCACCATCCAGACCTTGGAATTCAGCGGGTACCGCGAGAAGTCGATGACGATGTCGTAGCGTTCGGCGATGCCCTGCTCGTCGAGTTGCGTCAGCAGCACCGGCTTGGGCAGCAGATTGCCGTCGTTGGCGATCTGGATCATCGGCGAACCGTCGCTCAGCGCAAGCTTGAAGAAACGCGACACGCTGGCGTTCAGGATGCGGAACCGATACTTGCGGCGCTCGACTTCGAAGTACGGTTTGTAGAGCAGGTTCACCGTCATCTGATCGCCGATGAAACCGTCGAAGTTGAAGATGTCGAAGTGCAACTGCCCGTCCGCTCCCCAGGCCTTGTCGGCGAGCATCAGGTTCACGTCGTAGTCCAGATTGCCCCAGGCCTTGGCCTTGCCGCTGGGCAGGCGCAGGTTCGCGCCATCAACGCGCTCCTCGTTGCCGCTGTCGAGCGAGCTGTAGATGTTCATCATCGCCGCAATGCCCTTGTAGACGTTTTGCGACGTGAAGCTGAACATGTGGTCGTGGAACCAGTGCGTGCTCATCGTCTCGCGCCAGTCGCCGGGCAGATTGGTGACCGTGCCGTCGTCGTTGGGCCGCCCGCAGCGCTTGTCGTTGGCACTGGTGTTGATCGTCCTGAAACCCGCGTGCACGAGCGGCCAGTGGTAGTCGTAGAACTGGCCGGGGTAGAAGAAGGCGCCGGTGAAGCCGTCGTTCTCCGCGCCGTGGTGGCCGTTGTGTTCGTGCGTCGAGATCGTGTGGATGCCGAAGCCGCCGTTTTGCGCCTGGTCGCGCGGCAGATCGTTGTGGTGGCGGAACAGGATCGGTTCGCCATAGCGCGCCAGCACTAGTTTGGGCGGCAGAGTGCCGTTGAAAGTCCAGACGCTCGCGCCGTTCTGGTCGGGCATTCCCTTGTGAAAACACGTTTGCACTTCGTCTCGCGGGTCGACGCCGCCGTTCTGCGAGTTGTCCACCCGTGGGTTGTACGACAGGTTGCCTTGCATGCCACGCTGCCTGACCTCGTAGTACTTTTGCGGCTTGAACCGGGCCTCGTTCCAGCCCTGGTGCGCCCACTGCGGCCCAGGCGGGCGCCCTTCGATCGGGCCCATTCCGGTGCCGAGCGCCGGATCGAGCACTTGCATCGTCTGGTTCGATTGTTCGGTCGGCAGAACCGCCCCGCCCGATGCGTCTTTCGGACTCAGCGCCGAGGGATCGATAGGCTCGAGCACGTCAAAGCGCAGCATCGGCTGCGCAAAGGGGACGGAAGCAAACAGCGGGCTCAGCGGAATGCCGATCGGCACCTGGCCGTAGGCGCTCTTCACGAACGGGCTGAAGCCGTTCTTCGCCAGCAAGCCACCGCCCGCCGTGAAGATGCCCGACTTGAACAGGTCGCGCCGCGACACCTGGCCATTGCACAGCGCCTTGATCACCTCCTGGCGATTGCGGCGCGCGTTCTCGGCCTCGCGGATTCGTTGCTTGGAAGTTTTGGAGTTGAGAAACATCATTGATTACCTCCGGGCAATCTAGTTATTGCTGCGCCGCCGAGCCGGCGTCGCGCATCCGCACCTCGACGTTCCAGACTTCCAATTGCCTGGCCAGAGAACGGTATTTCTACTTTGCGCGTCATGAAACGACGCCGCTATCCCTAAGCTTAGGGGGGCCCAGGGAATCCACCGACGTGCCCCGCAACTCGAACGCGCCACGGCAACCTGCTCGGTTCAATGGGTGAGTTCGCTGGGGGTGTGACCCGAATCGAACACAATTCGCCTGATGCAAACCACGCCGACAAGACGCTTGCCGAACAAAGGCCGCTCCATCCTGGCCTTGCTGTGCCTGGCCACGGCGGCCTTGCACACGCCTGCCCAAGTCGTAAACCGTCCCGTTCCCGGAGGCGTCGTGGTGTTGGAACTGGGCCCGGCGCCGCAGCGTCCCAGCGTCACCTACAGCAAGTTGCCCACCCTGGTGGTTGGCGATCCGAGCGGCTGGCAAGCGCTGGTGGGCCTTGCGCTCAGCACCACACCGGGGCCGGCTTCGGTGAATGTGGTCGACGCGTTGCATGGCACTGCCCGCAAACTCGCCTTCACGGTACGCGCCGCGGCCTACGCCGAGCAGCACCTCAAGGTTGCACCGGGCCAGGTGGACCTGTCGAAGGAAGACCACGCTCGTTATGAACGCGAGCGCGACCGGCAGGCGCTGACGATCGCCACGTTCAGCGAGCCCGTGCCGCCGAGCCTGCGAATGCGCGCGCCCGTGGCCGGGCCGCGCTCGAGTTCATTCGGCCTGCGCCGCGTGTTCAACGGCCAGTCGCGCAACCCGCACAGCGGCATGGACATCGCCGCGGCCGTGGGCACGCCGGTGGTCGCGCCCATCGCCGGGCAGGTGATCGACGTGGGGGACTACTTCTTCAACGGCAAGACGGTGTGGCTCGACCATGGATCGGGGCTGCTGACGATGTATTGCCATCTCAGCGCGGTTCACGTCAAGGTGGGAGACCGGCTGGCGGTCGGCGACTTGCTCGGCGATGTGGGCGCGACGGGCAGGGTCACCGGGCCGCACCTGCATTGGTCGGTGAGCTTGAATCGGGCGATGGTGGACCCGGCGCTGTTTCTCGGCGCCGAGGGTGCCGCCGTTGAATCGGCGCCGGCGCCGCGCCAATAGGCGCTGTCCGCTCAGTCGTCGGGAACGACGGTGTTGCCCAGGCCCAGCAATTCGCGGGCTTGATGCAGGCTGACCATCTCCTTGCGCGCATACCGCACACCGGCAAGGTGGCGCTCGATGACCCACACCAGCTCGATCAGATCGTCGATCGTCTTCGCATCACGCAGGCGCAGCAGGAGGCGCGCGCCGAACAAGGGCGAATCGAACCTCAGCGTCTCGACCAGCAGCGCGCGAACCCGATCGAACTTTTCCTGCTCGGCCCGATTGGGCACCGATGCGCCGACCTTCGGCGCCACCATGCCAAGCACCTCGTCGCGAATCGACAAAGGCGCTGCCGGCGCGTTCGGCGTCGGGGAGTCAGTTCGAGCGGCCGAGTGCCCCGCCTGCCTCGGCAGCGGCGCGTGGCGCGAGGCAGTGGCCGATGTTGCCGGCGCGACCCGGGGGAGCGGAGGGGGCCGATCTCCGGAGTCGGCGAGGCGCCGTGGCGCGGCTTGGGTGCTGGGTGCGGGTGCGGGTGCGGGTGCGGGTGCGGGCGTGGGTGCGGGCGCTCGCGTGTCCCTGGGCACTGGACCGGCCGGGGGCGGCGGTCGGGTCGGGTTCGCTTCGCCGGCGGCTTCCGCCGGCAGCTGGACCGCGGCTGGAAGTTGCCGCGTCCGCGGGTTTCGCTCCGCTGGAGCCGCCGGCGCAGCGGGCAGCGGGTCAATCCGCAGGTCGGGAAACTCGGGTTCGTCGTCGACGGGGAAGATCGGCGCATCGAAGGCGTCTTGCGGTGGCTCTGACTCGAACAACGGCACGAAATCCGGTCCGAACTCCGACCCGAACTCGGTTCCGAACTCCGATCCGAATTTCGATCTGGTCCCGGACTGCGCCCGCGGTCCTGTCTGCGCTCCCGTGTGCGCTCCCGTGTGCGCTCCCGTCTGCGCTCCCGTCTGCGGTCGCGCTCGCAGCCGCGGTTCGGGAGGCGGCGCAGGCGTTGACACCTCGCTCGCGGGCACCTCCGCCATTCCCAGCCGCAGCAGGTCTTCGAAGTGGCTGGGCTGAGCGCCGGCTTGCTGGGCCAGGTTCAACACCTCGCCCACGCTGCGGCGCCCGTCGATCAGCAACAGCACGGTTCGATGCCGCTGGCCGAGGCTGCGCGCGCGGCCGCGCAACTCGTCAACACCGAGTTGCGTTTTCACGGGGATGCCAAAGACTTCCATGCGAGCGATTCTCAGGGCGCGGCCTCAGGCAACGTGCGGCCGCAAGTCGCCGATCATTGGCGCCGCGCGGGCCTCGGGCCATCGATCCATGGTTCAGTGTGGTTTGCGGGGGCCACGAAACGAGTCGGGGCGGTAGACATTGCCGTCGCGCCGTACGTCGGCGCTGGCGCGACGGATCGCCTCTTGCGCCGCCGCTTCCGCCTTGCGCCGGTTCGAACGCCAGCGCCAGGAAAGCTGCGCTATCTCGCGCAGCTGCCCCCAGGTCCGGCCGGCCCAGGCGTCGAACCCGCGGCGGCGCTTCGCGCCCATGACGAGCCGCAGCAGCATGACCACGCACACGGCAAGAAGCACAGCGCTTGAGAATTTTTCCATCATTCAGGTCCAGTCGATCGGGGATCGCCACGCAAGTCCACTGTCTTTTCGGCCGATAGGACTCTACCCGCTAGCCAAAAAATCGTCGACACCGTCACACTCATTCGCACCCGACCCCCATGATCGCGGCATGGCTCGCCCCATGGCCCGCACCTAAAGTCACCGACAGGGAAACACGCAACACGCCATTTCCGGAGCCGAGCACCATGCATGAATCGAACTCTGCCAACGCCGCTGCGTATGAACTTCGCTTCAAGTCCCTGTTCGACGAAGGCCGCGCATACTCGTTTCCTTGCGACGTTGCGGGCCAAGTGAACATGGACTCGCTGAGCGACCGGGCGCGCGTCAACTATCTCGACGCGCGCGCTGTGGTGGGACGCGAGTTGTCGATGCCGGCCGTGCACCGCACCTACTCGCACTGACACCCGGCGGCGCGGCTGCGCGCCGTACCCGTTCAACCGCCGGAACGGTGCCCTCCGATCAGCGACGCACCAGCGCTCGCGCCCTGTTGAACCCGGCCACCACGCCCAGCGCCAGCGCCCCGGCCAGCAGCCCGAGCAACGCGTCGAACAGCACCGGCAGCAGCACCTGAATGAAGCTCTGCGCGGCGCTTGATGCCCCGGCGGGCACAAGGGCCAGCAGCGCGTGATGCAGCGCTGGCAGGCCATGCATCAGGATACCGCCCCCCACCAGGAACATCGCCGCGGTTCCCGCGACCGACAGAAACTTCATCAGCAGTGGCGCCGTGCGCAGGATGCCGGCCCCCAACGCCCGTCGAATTCGCGCCGACCCGGTGTTGCCTTCGGCGCGGCTCAGGTGCAGGCCGAGGTCGTCGAGCTTGACGATTGCCGCGACAAAGCCGTAGACGCCCACCGTCATGAGCACAGCAACGGCACTCAGCACACCGAGTTGCGTCAAGAACGGCGCGCCCGCCACGGCCCCGAGCGTGATCGCGACGATTTCCGCCGACAGCACCAGGTCGGTTCGCACCGCTCCCTTGATTTTTTGCGCCTCGAAGGCCACCAGGTCGACCTTCGGATCGCGCAACGCGGCGAGCAGCTCCTGGTGCTCGGCCGCATCGTCCTGCTTGCGGTGCAGCCAGCGGTGCGCCAACTTCTCGAAGCCTTCGAAACACAAGAACAGGCCACCGAGCATCAACAAGGGCGTCACCGCCCAAGGCGCGACCGCGCTGATCGCCAGCGCCGCGGGCACCAGGATCAACTTGTTCAAGGCACTGCCCTTGGCGACGGCCCAGACGACCGGCAGTTCGCGGTCGGCGCTGACGCCGGCCACTTGCTGTGCGTTCAGCGCCAGGTCGTCGCCCAACACGCCGGCGGTCTTTTTCGCGGCGAGCTTGGTCAGGATCGCCACGTCGTCGAGCACGGTCGCGATGTCGTCGATGAGGGCAAGCAAACTGGAAGTGGCCATGGTCGGTGGGAGGTGTGGGAGGTGCGGCAGGTGCCGCGGCGGCGCGGACGTTACTGCGCCAGTTGCGCCCAGACGCGCTCGAGGCGTTTCACGCTGACAGGCTGCGCGGTGCGCAATTCCTGCGCAAACAGGCCGACACGCAGTTCTTCGACGAGCCAGCGGAACTCGTCCAGGCGCGGATCGGGCTTGCCTTTGCGCTGCGCGACCAGGCGCAGGTAAGCCGACTCCAGCGGTTGAATTTCCGCCAGCAGGCGCGCATCGCGCAGCGGGTCGGTGCGATTCTTTTCCAATCGGAGCGCAGCCGCTTTCAGGTAGCGCGGCAAGTGGCCGAGCTGCACCCAAGGCGTGTTCGCGATGAAGCGCTTGCCGACCAGGCGTGCGAGCTGCGCCGCGATGTCGTCGGCCACCGCCTTGCCCGGGCGCGAGTCGCGCAGCTTGCGCGCCGCGGCAGCGTACTCGGCGAGCACCGCCGAACAGGCGCGCGCCACTTCGCCGGCGATCAGATTGAGCCGCGCGCGCCCTTCGTCCAAGCGATGCTTGAATTCCGAGGCCTGCGTCGGCCACGGCTCGGCCAGGAACGCGCGGTCCAGCGCCGCTTCGATGATTTGTTCGCGCAGCTCCTCGGCGCTGCCAAGGTGCAGATAAGCCGCCGCCATGCGCTGCAAGTCGGTGATGTTCTTGCCCAGGTACTTCAGCGCGTCGCTCAACTGCAGCATGACCAGGCGGCGCAGGCCCGCGCGGTGCTGGATGGACGCGAGGCCGGGCTCGTCGAACACCTCGACTTCGACGTGCGATCGTTTGTCGATCAGCGCAGGAAAGCCGATCAGCACCTGGCCGCCGCGGCGGATTTCCATCAATTCGGGCAGGCTGCCGAAGCTCCAGTCGACGTAACGGGCAGGC
>JANOLA010000183.1:0-1850 GCA_031419535.1 Burkholderiales bacterium
CGCCCCACCCGTAAAATGCGCCGCTTCGCCGAACCAATTCCACCCCCTCACGCCATTCGGGAGCCGCATGCTGGCCGCCAACCCTTCGATCTCCTTGATGGCCAACGCCATCCGCGCACTCGCGATGGACGCGGTTCAGCAAGCCAACTCCGGGCATCCCGGCGCGCCGATGGGCATGGCGGAAATCGCGGTCGCCTTGTGGGGGCGCCACCTCGAGCACAACCCCGCGAACCCGCACTGGCCGGACCGCGACCGCTTCGTGCTCAGCAACGGCCACGGGTCGATGTTGTTGTACGCCTTGCTGCACCTCACGGGTTACGACTTGCCGATGAGCGAGCTGCGCAACTTCCGGCAGTTGCACAGCAAGACGCCGGGGCACCCGGAAGTGGGTGTCACGCCGGGCGTGGAGACGACCACCGGGCCGCTCGGCCAGGGCCTGGCCAACGCGGTGGGAATGGCGCTGGCCGAGAAGCTGCTTGCCGCCGAGTTCAACCGCGACTGGCACCGCATCGTCGACCACCACACCTATGTGTTTCTCGGTGACGGCTGTCTGATGGAAGGCGTGAGCCACGAAGCCTGCGCGCTGGCCGGTGCGTGGCGCCTGAACAAGCTGATTGCGCTGTACGACGACAACGGCATCTCGATCGACGGCAAGGTCGAGCCCTGGTTCATCGACGACACCCGCAAGCGCTTCGAGGCCTACGGCTGGAACGTGATCGCGAACGTCGACGGCCACGATGTCGACGCGGTCGATGCCGCGATCAACAACGCGAAGCGCTCCGACCGGCCGACGCTGATCGGCTGCAAAACCACCATCGGCAAGGGCTCGCCCAATCGCGCCGGAACGGCGAAGGCGCATGGCGAGGCACTCGGCCCCGACGAAGTGAAACTGACGCGCGAAGCCCTGGCCTGGCCGCACGAACCGTTCGTGATTCCGGAAGCCGCGTATGCGCTGTGGGACGCGCGCCCGCGCGGCGAGGCGAGCGAAGAAGCGTGGCGCACGCGCTTCGAGAAATACCAGGCCGCGTTCCCCGTGCTCGCCGCCGACTACACGCGGCGCATGCGCGGCGAACTGCCCGAAGGATGGGCGCAGGTGGCGACCGAGGCCGCACTGGCCGCGCACGCCAAAGCGGAAACCGTCGCAAGCCGCAAAGCGAGTCAGATCGCGCTCGAAGCCTTCACCAAATTCCTGCCCGAGCTGCTGGGCGGCAGCGCCGACTTGACGGGCTCGAATCTCACGAACACGACGTCGACACCCGCGCTGCGCATGCAAGCCGACGGCGCGCTGCAACTCGTCGAAGGCAAGGGCGGGCGCCACATCAATTACGGCGTGCGCGAATTCGGCATGGCCGCGGTGATGAACGGCGTGGCGCTGCACAGCGGCTACATCCCTTACGGCGGCACGTTCCTGACGTTCTCGGACTACAGCCGCAACGCGATCCGCATGGCGGCGCTGATGAAAAAGCGCGTCATCCACGTCTTCACGCACGACAGCATCGGCCTGGGCGAAGACGGGCCCACGCACCAGAGCGTGGAACACGCCGCGTCGCTGCGGCTGATTCCGGGCCTGGACGTCTGGCGCCCTTGCGACAGCGCCGAGACCGCCGTCGCCTGGGCCTGTGCGATCCAGAGCAAACAGCGGCCGAGCGCGCTGCTGCTGTCGCGCCAGAACATTGCCTACGCGCCCAAGCCCGCGCTGAATGGCGCCGTGCCGCAGTCCGGGCTGGACGCGATCGCCAAGGGTGCCTATGTGCTCGCCGAGCCCTCGGATGCGGGGCCGAAGGCCAAGGCGCGGGCGGTGATCATCGCCACCGGCTCGGAAGTGCCGCTGGCGCTGCAAGCTCAAGCGG
>JANOLA010000184.1:0-6986 GCA_031419535.1 Burkholderiales bacterium
CGCCCAGCGATTCCGGCTCATCCATCTCGCCATCGCCGCAGAACACCCAGACCTTGCGGTTCTCGGTGTTCGCGATGCCGCGCGCATGCAGGTACTTCAAAAAGCGCGCCTGGTAGATCGACATCAGCGGCCCCAGGCCCATCGACACCGTGGGGAACTGCCAGAACTCGGGCATCAGCTTGGGGTGCGGATAGCTGGAAATGCCACGCCCATCGACCTCCTGGCGGAAGTTGCGCAACTGCTCTTCCGTGATCCGGCCCTCCATGAAAGCGCGGGCGTAAACGCCGGGCGACGAGTGGCCCTGGATGTAGAGCAGGTCGCCGCCATGCTGCGCCGTCTCGGCATGCCAGAAGTGGTTGAAACCGGCACCGAACATCGTGGCCAGCGACGCGAAGCTCGAGATATGACCGCCCAGGTCGCCGCCGTCGGCGGGCTCGAGGCGGTTCGCTTTCACGACCATCGCCATCGCGTTCCAGCGCATGTAGGCGCGCAGCCGCTCCTCGATCTCCAGGTTGCCCGGGCAGCGCTCTTCCTGATCCGTGGGGATCGTGTTCACGTACGCGGTGTTCGCCGAGAACGGCATGTCGATGCCCGCCTGGCGCGCGCGGTCGAGCAATTGTTCGAGCAAGAAGTGCGCGCGATCGGGGCCTTCGGCGGCGATGACGGCCGAGAGCGCGTCGAGCCACTCGCGCGTTTCCTGCGAATCGGCATCGTTGGCCGCGCCAGCAAACAGCGATTCAGGCATGGCAGACATGGGCTTCTCCGTTCGGATTGATTCGCGGCGGGGCAGTCTCGCACAAATGCAAGCGCGCTCCTGAACAGTGAACAGGCATGTCGCGATGCGAAACCGGACGCCGGCGGTCCGGGCTCGATAATCCACCAATGCGACCGCCGATACAAGCCGAAAGATCGAATCCGGGGACGCGCAGTTGGCTCAGTCGGCTGGTCGGCCAGTGGTGGCGCAGCCTGTCCGTGGCGCGCCAGGACCGCTATGCCACGTTCGGGCCGCTTGCTTCCGTGGTGCTGTTCCTCGGCGCGATCATCCTGGCGTTCTGGTACCTGCGCAATGAAGAATTTCAGCGCGAACGAGACGCCGTCCAGCGCGATACCGAAATCACGCAGCAGCAAATTCGGCTGCGGCTGATCGAAAACCAGGAGCAGCTGGTACGCATCGCCCGCGAAATCGTCACAGGCGCGATCGATCAGGCCGACTTCCTCGGCGACGCCGAAATCTTCACTCAGGAACGCCCTGAGATCACCCAATTGGTGTGGCTCAGCGCGAGCCGCAAGGCCAAGGCCAGCCACGCGGCCAACAGCTTTCAGCCCGAGGCCGAAGCGCCTGCGAACGAAGAGTCGGCGGCGCAGCCGCCTCCCAGTGCAGGTGGCGCGTCCGGGGTCGCCTTCCTGGCCGCGCAAAACCTGCGCCACCCGGTTTACTCGCGCGCGTTCACCGACAAGTTCGGCAACCCCGTGTTCCAGGTCCACATCCCGCTGCTCGACCGCAACGCCTTCACCGGAACGCTTGTCGCGGAGTATTCCGTCGAAAGCCTGATCCGCTATTTCGTGCCGAGCGAAGTCTCGGCGCGGCATGCCATCGTCTTGCTCGACGCCGATGATCGCGTGCTCGCAGGCACCGTTATGCCCAGCGCCGACGCCAAGCGCACCCGGCCGTCGATCGTGCACGACGTCGCCCTCGCCCCCGCGGCGAACGGCTTGGTGCTGCGCGGCCACGGCTACCGCACCTCCGTCGGGCTGATCGGCAATACGCTGTTCTGGATCGTCGCGGCGCTGTCGGTGCTCACGGTGTGGATGCTGCTCGGAACCTGGCGTCACATGCGCAATCGCGGCCAGATGCAACTCGCGCTGATGAAAGAGACCAACTTCCGCCGCGCGATGGAGAACTCCATGCTCACCGGCATGCGCGCGATGGACAAGGAGGGGCGAATCACCTACGTGAACCCGGCGTTTTGCGCGATGACGGGTTTCAACGAAGCCGACCTCGTTGGGCGCAAGCCCCCTTTCCCCTATTGGCCGCCGGAGCGCGTTGAAGAAAACTCGCGTCTGCTGCAACAAGAGCTGCAAGGGCGCAGCCCGGCCGGGGGCATCGAGGTCAAGGTGCGGCGCAAGGACGGCGTGCTGTTCGATTCGCGCATGTACGTGTCGCCGCTGATCGACTCCAAAGGCCAACAGACCGGCTGGATGACGTCGATGACCAACATCACGGAAGCCAAGCGCATTCGCGACCAGCTCTCGGCATCGCACGAGCGTTTCACCACCGTGCTGGAAGGGCTGGACGCGGCCGTGTCGGTGCTCTCGGTGCAACAAGGCGAACTGCTGTTCGCGAACCGCTCGTACCGCGTCTGGTTCGGTGCCGATTCGCAAGGGCACGCCTTGCTCGCAGGCGTCGA
The DNA here is from genome assembly GCA_031419535.1 of Burkholderiales bacterium. Classification (GTDB taxonomy): domain Bacteria; phylum Pseudomonadota; class Gammaproteobacteria; order Burkholderiales; family Burkholderiaceae_C; genus JAEMQF01. Next base: position 2,409 of record JANOLA010000184.1, read on the forward strand.
GCCCGGGCGACCCTACCTGGCCGAAATGGACGACGCCGTCGAGCACCTGGGCGGCCTGCCGACACGCGAGCTCACCGAAGCGGGTTCCGACTCGCGCGAAGTGCTGGTCGACCCGCTGCAAAAATGGTTCGACGTGCGCGCGCGCTACTTGCAGTGGACCGACGGGCGCCTGGCGCAGATGCTGATCGCTACCGACATCACGGCGCGCAAGCATGCCGAAGCGCAGGCCGCGCAACAGGCCGACAAGGCGCAAATGACGAGCCGCCTGGTGACGATGGGCGAGATGGCGTCATCTGTCGCCCACGAGCTGAACCAGCCACTGACCGCGATCACCAACTACTGCAACGGCATGGTGTCGCGCGTGCGGGGCGGGGGCATCGAAGAAGAAGACCTGATCGCGGCGCTGGAAAAAACCGCGCGGCAGGCGCAGCGTGCCGGGCAGATCATCCAGCGCATTCGCGCCTTCGTGAAGCGCAGCGAGCCACAGCGCCAGGCGGCGCAGGCGCACGCGATCGTCGACGACGCGGTGGAGCTCGCCGGAATCGAACTGCGGCGCCGCAACGTGACGCTTCAGACGTACATCGCGCAGCGCCTGCCGACGCTGATGGTGGATCCGATCCTGATCGAGCAGGTCGTGCTCAATTTGTTGAAAAACTCGGCCGAGGCGATCGACACCGCGCAGTTGCCCGCCGGGCGCAGAAACATCGAACTGCGCGTGGTTCCGCGCCACACTGCGGAGGACGGCGGCGTGATCGAATTCAGCGTCACCGACCAGGGGCCGGGCCTGCGCGAGGAAGTGCTCGCGCGCCTGTACGAGGCATTTTTCTCGACCAAGGTCGACGGCCTGGGCATCGGCCTGAGCCTGTGCCGCACCATCGTCGAGAGCCACCGTGGCCGGATCCGCGCACAGAACCTCTACAATGGAAACGTCGCTGTGGGCTGCCGGTTTTCCTTCACGCTGCCCGTTGAGACTCCGCGAAGAGAGACCCCAACCACCCACCAACCGGCGGTCATTCCATGAGCCTGATTCCGAAAAAGGGAACCGTGTATGTCGTCGACGATGACGAAGCGGTTCGGGATTCCCTGCAGTGGCTGCTCGAGGGAAAGGACTATCGGGTCAAGTGTTTCGACTCGGCCGAGTCGTTCCTGTCGCGCTTCGACCCGCGCGAAGTCGCGTGCCTCATCGCCGACATTCGCATGGACGGCATGAGCGGCCTGGAGCTGCAAGACCGGCTGATGGAGCGGCGCTCCCCTTTGCCCATCGTCTTCATCACGGGCCATGGCGACGTGCCGATGGCCGTGACGACGATGAAAAAGGGCGCGATGGATTTCATCGAGAAACCGTTCAAGGAAGACGAACTCCTGGGTCTGGTGGAAGGCATGCTGGAACAGGCCAGGGCCGCGTTCTCACACCACCAGGAGGCGGCGAGCCGCGACGCCCTGCTGTCGCGCCTGACCACGCGCGAGGCGCAGGTGCTCGAGCGCATCGTCGCGGGCCGGCTGAACAAACAGATCGCCGACGATCTGGGCATCAGCATCAAGACGGTCGAGGCGCACCGCGCCAACATCATGGAAAAGCTCAACGCCAACACGGTCGCCGACCTGCTCAAGATCGCGCTGGGCGCGCAGACCAAAGCGCCGGGATGACGGCACGGCGGATCGATGGCACGGCGCTGGCGCGTGCCATCCGCGACGACGTGGCGCAGCGTGCCGCAGCCCTGGCGCAACGCGGGCTCCAGCCGGGGCTGGCGGTGGTCTTGGTCGGCGATGACGCCGCGAGCCAGATCTATGTGCGACACAAGATCAAGGCCTGCCAAGAGGCCGGCTTGCACTCGGTGTTCGACAAATTCGACGCCACGTTGAGCGAGTCCGAACTGCTGGCGCGAATCGAGGCGCTCAATGCCGACCCGAAGGTGCACGCCGTCCTGGTGCAAATGCCGCTGCCGCGCCACATCGACTCGCAGAAAGTCATCGCCACCATCGACCCGGGCAAGGACGTCGACGGCTTTTCGGTGCACAGCGCCGGCCAGCTGGCCAGCGGCCTGAGTGGCTTTCGCCCGTGCACGCCCTACGGTTGCATGAAGTTGATCGAAAGCACCGGCATGGACCTGCGCGGCAAACACGCCGTGGTGGTCGGCCGCAGCAACACCGTCGGCAAACCGATGGCGCTGATGCTGCTCCAGGCCAACGCCACGGTGACCATCTGCCACAGCGCCACACCCGACTTGGCCGAGCACACGCGGCAGGCCGACGTGCTGGTGGTCGCCGTGGGTCGGCGCGACACGGTGCGCGCCGCCATGGTGAAACCGGGCGCGGTCGTGATCGACGTTGGCATGAACCGAAACGACGCGGGAAAACTGTGCGGCGATGTCGACTTTGCCGGTGTCTCGCAAGTCGCCTCGGCGATCACGCCGGTGCCCGGTGGCGTGGGCCCCATGACGATCGCGATGCTGCTGTCGAACACGGTCGAGGCTGCCGAACGCCTGTCACGTTGAGTTGCGATTGCGGCGCGCTTGCGTGGAACGCTGCCCGAAATCGCCGGTCAGTCCGCTTGAGAGGCCCCGGTCTCTGCGGTAGATTCAAATCATCGCTTCCGCGAGGAGTCCCCCCATGTCCACCACGTCACAGCGCAAGAACCCTCATCTGCCCAGCATGCGGCGTTTGCCGATGCAAGCCGCCGCCTCGGCACTCGCTGCGGTGCTTGGCCTGGCCGCCACTCCCGGCCACGCGCAGTTCAAGGTCATCGGCCCGGACGGCAAGGTCACCTACACCGACCGGCCGCCTCCGCCGAGCGAAGGCAAGGCCACCACACTCGGCGCGCGCGGCACCGCGCCGGCCGCCGTGATCTCCTGGCCCGAGGAATTGCGCCAACCGGTGGCGCGCTATCCCGTCACGCTGTACGTCATGGCCAGCGCCTGCGCGCCCTGCGACAACGCGCGCCAGTTGCTGCGCCAGCGCGGTGTGCCGTTCACCGAAAAGCAGGTCGTGACACCCGAGGATGGTGACGCACTCGAAAAACTCACCGGCGGGCGCGACGCGCCGACCTTGACGCTCGGCGCGCAGACCTTGCGCGGGCTGTCGTCCGAACTGTGGACCTCCTACCTCGACGCCGCAGGCTACCCGCGCGAGTCTCGTCTGCCTGCCAACTACCGCAATCCCGCGCCCAGCCCGGTGACTGAAAAGCGAGAGGTCACGACGGCAGCTGCGCCTGCGGCTCCGCCCCCGGTGCTTGAGCCCGAAGCGCCCGCGCCCATTGTCGCTCCGGGGGGCGTGAGCATCAAGTTCTAGGGCCGGCGCCCCGAACGCTTGCAGGCCGAGAAGCAAAGGCCGTATCGCGCGTCGCCGGCCGGCGTGCTTCAGCCGCTTTCGTCGTCCGTCGAGTCCGCCAGCGCCACCGGCAACAGCGCCTGGCTGCGCGACTCCGACAGCCCTTCCACCGACTTGAGCTTGCGCGCCATCACGTTGGTGCGCGTCTGCGCGAACTCGATCGTCTTGGATGCTTCGTCGAGTTTGCGCTTCGTCTTGTCGAGCACCTCGCCGAACTTGGCGAATTCGGTCTTGACGGCACCCAGCACTTCCCACACCTCGGCGCTGCGCTTTTCCAGCGCGAGCGTGCGAAAACCCATCTGCAAGCTGGTGAGCGTGGCCAGCAGCGTCGTCGGCCCAACGAGCATGACACGGTGTTCGCGCTGCATCGCCTCCACCAAGCCCGGGCGGCGCAGCGCCTCGGCGTACAGGCCTTCGGTCGGAACGAAGAGCAGCGCAAACTCGGTCGTGTGCGGCGCGGCCAAGTACTTTTCGCGGATGGTTCGCGCCTCCAGGCGCAGGCGCTGCTCCACGGCTCGGCCCGCCGCCTCGGCCGCGGCCGCGTCGGCACGCTCCAGCGCTTCCACCAGGCGCTCGTAGTCGTCGCGCGGGAACTTGGCGTCGATCGGCAGCCATACCGGCAGGTCATCGTCGCGCCGGCCGGGCAGCTTGATCGCGAACTCGACGCGCGCACCGCTGCCGGGAACGGTTTCCACATTGCGCGCGTACTGCTCGGGCGTGAACACTTGTTCGAGCAGACCGGCAAGTTGCACCTCGCCGAACACGCCACGCGTCTTCACGTTGTTCAGCACCCGGTTCAGCGAGCCGACGTCCTTGGCGAGCAACTGCATTTCACCCAGCCCGCGGTGCACCTGCTCCAGCCGCTCGGCCACTTGCTTGAAGCTCTCGCCTAGGCGCTGCTCGAGGGTGGCGTGGAGTTTTTCGTCGACCGTGGCGCGCATTTGTTCGAGCTTTTGCTCGTTTCCGCTTTGCAGCGCCAGCAAGCGCTGCTCAACGGTGGCGCGCACTTCGGCCAGTGCGCGTTCGTTGGCCAGCGCGACGACCCGCAGTTGCTCGGCCAGCACTTCACCGAAGCGCTGCTGCGTCAGCGCCGTCGTTTCGCCGTGGCGCCGCAGGGCCGCGTCTTGCGCCTCGCGCCCCGCCAATCCCTGCTGAGTGAACGCCGTCGTCGCCGACTGCAGCGCCTGGGCGATCGACTGCTGGGTTGCCGCGAGCTGGGTGCGAAACGAATCGATCTGCTCGTTCTGGGTG
>JANOLA010000185.1:0-4636 GCA_031419535.1 Burkholderiales bacterium
GCACGCGAGCGGTCACCGTGCTTCCCACCTCGACGCGCGACGCCGTCTCGACCCTGGCCGAGAACTGCAGCGTGCGAACCAACGGCGCCAGCGTCATGCTGAGCGCGGGCGCCGCCGGTGTGCGCGTGAACCACCATCCGAGCGCGGCGACCATCAGCGCAGACAAGGCGGCCAACACAAGAAGGGTGCGGCGGGACATCGGGTCGATTCTTACACTGGGCGCCGCTCGGGGCCGGATTCGCGCACCTAATCGACCCCCGGCGGCAGCGCATGCCACGCGCTTGCGCTGCGCGCCTGGTCTCGGCCATGCTCGAACAGCGCCTGTGCGTAGGCGGGGTCGTACCACTCGGTCCAGGGCGCGGTGAACGAATCGCCGATCCACGCCGCGTGATAGCTCGCGCCCTCGCGCAGCGCACGCAAGTAAATCGTGTGCAGGTCGCCGATGCCGAGAGACTGCGACATCTGCGCCATCGCGTGTTCGCCCAGGCCTAGCAGTTCCGCGTGCATCACCATGTACTCGGAGCGCACCCGGCCGTTGCGCACGGCATAAAAGGCAATGCTGCCGTCGGTGCCCACCAAACGCGTCGCGGCGTCCCAGTCGAAACCCGGCGGCGCGATGAACACCTGGCGCATGATGCTGCCGTCGACGTGCATCTCGTTGTAGCGCTGCCCCTGCGCTTCGACGTCGAAGTACACCGGCGGCAACAGGATCGGCACCGACGCCGAGGCGAGCAGCACGCGCTGGATGAGGGGCAGGGCGTCGGCGCGAGCGCTGCTGGCGATGGCGCCGATGTCCCAGATCACCTGGCGACCGGCATAGATGTGCGAGGTGCCGACGTAGAGGCGCCGCCCGGCGCGGTGTTCGGTGGCCACCTCGCCCATCAGGCGCGCATCGAAGTGTTTTTCGATCAACGCTTGCAGCGGCCGCGACGACGCCATTGAGTCGCCGAACAAAGCGAGCCAGCGCGGGCGCGGCGCGATGATGTCCTGCCCCGCGACGCCGGTGAAAAGTTGGCGCAGCACGTCGTCGTAGTGCGGGCCGAGAAACGCAAACGGCGCGGCCAGCGCGCCGATGCTCACGCCGGTGACGACGTGAAAGCGCGGCCGGGTTCCCGCTTCGCTCCAGCCCGCCAGCAGGCCGGCGCCGAAAGTGCCGTTGGACGCACCGCCGGACAGCGCGAGCACGTTCAGCGGACCGCCCTTGCCGACGGCTGGGCGTGGGAGCGACGCGTGATTGCGTGTCGGCGCTGCCGGCGCGAAAGCCTCGCCCCATTGCCGCGCGCCGTCGAAGCCGGGCACCTGGGCTGCATCAAGCAACGCCGCCGGGACGGGCGGGAGCGAGGGTTTCTCGGTGCAGGCGCCGAGGATGCTGAGCGCAAGGCACAGCACGCACAGGTTCGAACTTCGTGTCGGCGTTCGCATGCGGTTGCCCGGTTCCGTCGTGGTGGCTCGAGTCTGGTGTTGGCCGGATCGACGGTCAATACGGCCAGTTCCAATTCGCGACTTCGGGCATGTCGGTGCCGCGCTGCACGATGTATTGGCCATGCTCGACCAGCTTGTCGCGCACACGCTGGCGGATGTACGGGCGCACGTTGGCGAGGGACTCGACACGCTCGGCGACGTCGGCGACGAGGTGGAAGCGATCCAGGTCGTTGCGCACCACCATGTCGAACGGCGTGCTCGTCGTGCCTTCCTCCTTGTAGCCGCGCACATGCAGGTTCGGGTGGTTGGTGCGCCGGTACGTCAGGCGATGGATCAGCCACGGATAGCCGTGGTACGCGAAGATGATCGGCTTGTCCGTCGTGAACAAGGCGTCGAAGTCGCGGGTCGACAGGCCGTGCGGGTGCTCTTCGCGCGGCTGCAGCGTCATCAGGTCGACGACGTTGATGACGCGCACTTTCAGCTCGGGAACCCATTGGCGCAGCAGGTCCACGGCGGCGAGCGTTTCGAGAGTGGGGATGTCTCCGGCGCAGGCGAGCACGACGTCGGGCGCGTGGCCGAAATCATTGCTCGCCCATTCCCAGATGCCGATTCCGCTGGAGCAATGTTTGATCGCCTGGTCCATCGTCAGCCAGACCTGTTGCGATTGTTTGCCGGCGACGATCACGTTGACGAGGTTGCGGCTGCGCAAGACCTGATCCGTCACGACGAGCAGCGTGTTTGCGTCAGGCGGCAGATAGACGCGGATCACGTCGGCCTTCTTGTTCACCACGTGATCGATGAAGCCCGGGTCCTGGTGCGAAAAGCCGTTGTGGTCTTGCCGCCAGACATGCGAGGTGAGCAGGTAGTTGAGCGATGCAACGGGGCGGCGCCAGGGGATCTCTTTGCTCGTCACCTTGAGCCACTTCGCGTGCTGGTTGAACATCGAATCGATCAGGTGAATGAACGCCTCGTAGCATGAAAAAAAGCCATGGCGCCCCGTCAGGAGATACCCTTCCAACCAGCCCTGGCAGGTGTGCTCGGAGAGCATTTCCATCACGCGGCCATCTTGCGCAAGGTGGTCGTCGCCCGGCAGCGTTTGCGCCATCCAGGCGCGGTTCGTCACTTCGAACAGCGCGCCCCAGCGGTTCGACGCCAACTCGTCGGGGCTCACCAGCCGGAAGTTAGCGTGGTCGGCGTTGAGCTTCATCACGTCGCGCAACAGCGCACCCATGACGCGCGTTGCTTCGGCAAAAGCGCCGCCGGGCTTCGTGATCGAGACCGCGTAGTCGCGGAAGTCGGGCAGGCGCAGGTCCTTCAGCAGCAATCCCCCGTTCGCGTGCGGGTTGCTGCCCATGCGGCGCGTTGCGGTCGGCGCGAGCGCGCGCAGTTCCGGGAGGAGGGTGCCGTTCGCATCGAACAGCTCGTCGGGCCGGTAACTCTGCAACCATTGTTCGAGCAGACGCAAATGCTCGGGTTTGTTTGAGAGTTCCGACAGCGGCACCTGGTGGGAGCGCCACGAGCCTTCGGTCACATGGCCGTCCACGGTTTTCGGCCCGGTCCAGCCCTTGGGCGAGCGCAGCACGATCATCGGCCAGCGCGGCCGCACGGTGTGACCTTCGCAGCGTGCGCGCTGCTGGATCGCGCGAATCTTCGCCAGCACGGTGTCCAGCGCGGCGGCCATCAGCGCGTGCATCGCCGCGGGCTCGTCGCCTTCGACAAAGTGCGGCTCGTAGCCGTAGCCGACAAAAAGCGCATGCAGCTCGTCGTGCGGCAGGCGCGCGAGGACCGCCGGGTTCGCGATCTTGTAGCCGTTCAGGTGCAGGATGGGCAGCACCGCACCGTCGCGCGCCGGATTCAGGAACTTGTTCGAATGCCAAGCCGTCGCAAGCGGCCCGGTCTCGGCTTCGCCGTCGCCGACGACACAGGCGACGATCAGGTCCGGGTTGTCGAACGCCGCACCGTAGGCGTGCGACACCACGTAGCCGAGTTCGCCGCCTTCGTGAATCGAGCCCGGTGTCTCGGGCGCAGCGTGGCTCGGAATGCCGCCGGGGAATGAGAACTGCCGGAACAGTTTCTTCATGCCCTCTGCGTCCGCTGTGATATCCGGGTAGAACTCGCTGTACGTTCCCTCGAGCCATGTGTTGGCGACCAGCGCCGGGCCGCCATGGCCCGGGCCGCACAGATAGATCATGTTCAGGTCGTCACGCCGAATCACGCGGTTCAAGTGCGCGTAGATGAAGTTCAGCCCGGGCGACGTGCCCCAGTGGCCGAGCAGGCGCGGTTTCACATGTTCAAGTGAGAGCGGCTGCTTGAGCAAAGGGTTGTCGAGCAGATAGATCTGCCCGACCGAGAGGTAGTTCGCGGCGCGCCAGTAGGCGTCGATCAGGCGCAACGCTTCATGCGTCAGTACAGTTTGATTCTTTATGTCCATGGCGTGAACCCAGTCAGCGCCAGCAGTGTGTGCGACGCGCGCCGCGCCAGCAGAATGCATTGCGCGCGCGTTTGACACACGTCAAAGCGGCACGGCGCCCTTCGGCGCCAGCGTGATGACGACGTTGCCCTTCTTGCGCCCGGTGTCAACGTAGCGGTGCGCCTCGGCGATGCGCTCGAACGGATAGCGTCGATCGATCACGGGTTTGAATTCTCCCGCCTCGGCCAAACCGGCGAGGAAGCGCAGATCCTCGGCACGCTCGGCTGCAGGCCCGGCGATGACTTGTCTGCGGCTTGTCAGCCACACCCAGGGGATGGCCAGCATTTGCGGTAGCCCAGCCAACACCAGAAGCAGGCGCCCTCCCTGCTCGAGCGAGCCTTTGCTGCGCGAGAACGGGGCCGTGCCGGCGGTGTCGACGATGATGTCGTAGGTTTGGCCGTTCGCGGTGAAGTCATGCGTCGTGTAGTCGATGACATGGTTCGCACCCAGAGCCTTCACCAGCTCCAGGTTCGCGGTGCTGCACACCCCCGTCACATCGGCCCCGAAGTGTCTGGCAAGCTGCACTGCGGCCGTGCCCACACAACCGCAGGCACCGTTGACGAGCACCTTGTCACCGCGTTGAAGCTTGGCTCTTCGCAAAAAGTTCAGCGCCGTCGTTCCCCCGAAAGACAGGGCGGCCGCCTCATCGTAGGAGAGGTTGGCCGGCTTCTTCGCCACCATGCCGTCTTCGGGCATGCACTTGAACTGCGCATGACAACCCATGGCGGCACCGCTGAACGCGAA
>JANOLA010000186.1:0-1769 GCA_031419535.1 Burkholderiales bacterium
GGCGGCGCCGATTCCGCGCGCCATCGAAGCGGGCGACACCCTCACAGGCATCACGATCATGCAGATGGATACAGGCCTGGACACCGGCGCCATGCTGCTCACCGAATCGGTTGCGATCGGCGCCGACACGTCGGCCGCGCAGTTGCACGATGCGCTGGCGCCCCTCGGCGGGCGGCTGATCGTGCAGGCGCTCGGGCTCGCGCAGCGCGGGGCGCTGCGGCCGGTGCCGCAACCCAAGAGCGGCGTCACCTATGCGCGCAAGCTCGACAAGGCCGAGGGCCCGATCGACTGGCGCGAGCCGGCGCCCAACCTCGAACGCAGGATCCGCGCCTTCAATCCGTTTCCGGGCGCGAGCGGTGTGCTGCACGGCGAAACCATCAAGGTCTGGCGCGCCGAGCTGCACCCAGGCATCGCGCCCGGCCAGAACGGCACGCCGGGAGAAATCGTCGCCGTGGAACCGGCCGGCTTGGTGGTGGCCTGTGGTGTGGGCGCGCTGCGCCTGACCGAGTTGCAGCGCAGCGGCGGCAAGCGCCTGAGCGCGATAGCCTTCCTCGCCGGCCATCGGGTCTCGGCGGGACAATGTTTCGCGGTGGCGGCGAGTTGAAGTTCGCCTTGCCGGCCGCATCTACGCCGCGCCTTACTTAGGAGGACATCTGTTCATGTTCAATCTGATGAAAACCGCCATCCTGATGGCCGCCATCACGGCGCTGTTCATGGCCATCGGCTCGGTGCTCGGCGGTCAGCAGGGGATGATGCTGGCGCTGATCGTCGCCTTGGGCATGAACTTCTTCAGCTACTGGTTTTCCGACAAGCTGGTGCTGAAGATGTACAACGCGCAAGAGGTCGACGAGACCTCGGCGCCGCAGTTCTACCGGATGGTGCGCGAACTCGCACAACGCGCGCAATTGCCGATGCCGCGCGTGTACCTGATCCACGAAGACGCGCCCAATGCGTTCGCCACCGGCCGCAACCCGGAGCACGCCGCGGTGGCCGCGACGACCGGCATTTTGCAAGTGCTCACCGAACGCGAGCTGCGCGGCGTGATGGCGCACGAGCTCGCCCACGTCAAACACCGCGACATCCTCATCAGCACGATCAGCGCCACGATGGCCGGCGCGATTTCGATGCTCGCCAATTTCGCGATGTTCTTCGGCGGCCGCAACGGCCGCACCTCGAACCCGATCGCCGGCATTTTGGTGATGCTGCTCGCGCCACTTGCGGCCAGCCTGATCCAGATGGCGATCAGCCGTGCCCGCGAATTCGAAGCCGACCGCGGCAGCGCCGAGATCTCCGGCGACCCGCAGGCGCTGGCCAGCGCATTGCAGAAGATTCAACGCTATGCGCAAGGCATTCCGATGCAAGCCGCCGAGCGCCACCCGGAGACAGCGCAAATGATGATCATGAATCCGCTGTCCGCCGGCGGCTTGCGCGGCTTGTTCTCCACGCATCCGCCCACCGTAGAACGCGTTGAGCGCTTGATGGCGATGGGCAGCGGCGCGGTGCGCTGAAGAGCACGCTTGCGACGAAATTTTCTCGCGCTGCGAGCGCCCCCGCGGTGGGCCAGCCCGCCCTGGAGGCCCGGCGACAATCGAGCTATGCAGAGCTGGCGCAAGTTGCGCGAAACCTTGGCGCATCCGGACGCGCGACGCGGCGCGCGCCAGATGATGGCTTTCGCGCCGGGCATGGCGGCCTGGGCGCTGGTCACCGGGATTGCGATGGTGAACAGCGGCCTGAGCGCGCCGCTCGCGTTGCTGATGTCGCTCGTCGTT
>JANOLA010000187.1:0-2479 GCA_031419535.1 Burkholderiales bacterium
GCCATTCGGCACTCGCGAATCTGGCGCTGGGGTCGGTCGCAACCGGTGTGCTCGCGCGCTGCAAGACGCCAGTCTTGCTGATTCGTTGACGGCACCGCGATCACGTCGATTTCTTCGCGCGAAACAAAATCAGGCACTCAAGCGCCTGATTTGATTAGAGAATTTTGGGGTGGCTGATGGGACTCGAACCCACGACAACAGGAATCACAATCCTGGACTCTACCAACTGAGCTACAGCCACCGCAGAGCGAAAAGTATAGCGGACGGGTCGACTCGTGCGACCCGTTTTGACCCTCGATCGACGCCTGCGCTACGGCGTATTCGGGCTCGCGGCCACCGGTGCGGGAGCGCTGATCTCGACGTTGAAGCGCTGTTTCAACGCAGCGTAGTAGGCCTGCGCCTCGGCGTCGGCCCAGGCCTGCGCGTATTGCTGCTGGCCTTGCGCTGGGGCTCCCGCCGCGGGGTCGCGGCCCAGAACCTTGATCAGGCGCGCCACCGCGTAGCCTTCTTCCTTGAGGTCGACGCCCAGCACGGCGGGCAGCGTTGCGACGGGCGCCTTGAGCAAAGCGTCGAGCACCGGCCTGGGCAGGTTATTCGCCTGGGCGCGCGAGACGGCCTGCACCGGCTCGCTCAACGCGGTTTGCGGCGCTGCCTGAAGCGCTGCCAAACGAGCGGCGCCTTCCTTGCGCGCCAGCTCCGCCGCTTGAGCGGTCTTCACTTGCTCGCGCACCTTGGGCAGCACTTCGGCCAACGGCAACTGGCGTGCCGGGGTGTGTTCGACGATGCGCCCAGACACCAGCTGATTCGCGCCGATGTCGATCGCCAAGGTGTTGCGCTTGTTCTTCACCGAATCGGTGGCGAACAACGCGTCGAGCACCTTGGCCTCGGCCAATGCACCCTTCGCGCCGGGAGCGGGGCTGCGGGTCACGTCTTTGGCCTTGCGAATCTCCAACTTGAACTTCTCGGCGGCCGGGCCCAGGCTGTCGGACTGGTCTTCCACCATGTTGGAAAACGCAACCGCTTTCTCGGCGAATTCCTTCTGCGCCATCTGCTTCTTGCGCTCTTCCTCGATTTCAGCGCGCACCGCCTCGAAGCTCTTCTTCTCGCCGCCGCGCGCCGCCGTCACGCGGATGATGTGGTAGCCGAAATCGGTCTCGATCACCGCGCTCGTTTCGCCCGGCTTGAGGGTGAACGCCGCGTCTTCGAACGGCTTGACCATGTTGCCTCGGCCAAAAAAATCCAGGTCTCCGCCGCGTTCGGCCGAGCCGGGATCGTCCGAGTTCTTGCGCGCCAGATCGGCGAACACGGCGCCCTTGTCGGCCTTGATGAGGATGTGGCTGGCACGGCGCTCTTCGGGCGCGGTGAAGCGCGCCGAGTTTTCGTTGTAGTAGCTGCGCAGCTCTTCTTCTTGCACCTTGATGCCGCCTTTGAGGCTGTCGATGTCGAGCACCAGGTACTCGACCGATGCCTTCTCCGCGGCCTGGAACTGCGCCGCGTTCGCGGGGTTCTTGTAGAAGGCTTCGATCTCGGCATCGCTCGGGTTCAGTTTGGCGAGATAGTCCTTCGGTTCGAACCGCTGCACCTGCACTTCGCGCTGCTGAAACATCGCGTCCAGTGCACTGGCCGTGGCCGCGGCCGGCGCGAACGCGCTGCCGCTCAGGCCCGTCAGGACTTGTTTGGTCGTCAGGTCATGGCGCAGCCGCTCCGCCAGCTGTTCGCTCGACATTCCCTGCGCGGCCAACGCTCCCTGGTTGACGCTGCCGTCGGGGTTGCGCAAGAACGCCAGTTCCGGATCGGTGGTGAACTTGCGCAGCAGGCGCTCGTCGCTCGTGTACAGGTTCGCCGCGCGCACCGCGGCCTGGATCACGCGCTCGCGAACCAGCGTATCGAGCGACTGCGTTTTCATCTCGGGCGAGTCGAACATGCGCACGTCCACGCCCGGCATCTGGCTCCGAATGCGCTCGATCTGCATGCGGTGCGCGGCGTCCCATTCGGCTTGCGTGATGCTTTGGCCCGCCACCGCCGCGACCTGGGTGTTTTCGCCGCCCGTGAAGCGGCTGTAGCCCTGAATTCCGAAGAAGACGAACGACGGGAAAATCAGCAACACCAACGCGAACTGCAAGACCCGGGTGTGCCGGCGGAAAAAATCGAACATCGAAGGCCTCGATGGAATCGAGCCGGGTTCGGCTCAGAGGTTGAGAGTTTTTCGGGCGCGCCCGAGCCGCGCGCCAGACGGGGGCGGATCTAGGCGCAAAGCGCAGCCATCGCGCGGGCTAGGGCGAGCATTTGCAACGACGAGCGGGCGCCTTCTGGCGTGATGAGCGGGCATGATCGAAAGACTCTCAACCTCTCAGGCCGCGGCAGGCTCGCCGAAGAAGTGGCGAAACACGTCGGGCTCGTGCACCTCGCGTTGCACCAGGCCGCTCAGGGTTTCTTCGAACGGCTGGGCCGGCAGCAGCGAATCCAGGTCGGCCGGCAA
>JANOLA010000188.1:0-4305 GCA_031419535.1 Burkholderiales bacterium
GTCTGGAAGCCCTGGCGCGAGCGCGAGCCCTCTTCGCCGATGCGAAAGATCTTCGCCTCGGCTTCGTCGAGGATCTGCGACACCGGCTGGCCTTGCGGGTTGAACGCCGTGGTCGCGATCTCGTCGCTGGTGGCGACGAGCTTGCGCAGCACCGCGCGCTCGCGCACGATCTCGGCGTAGCGCCGGATGTTGGCCGCGCTGATCACGCTTTGCGCGAGCGAGTTCAGGTAGGCCAGGCCACCACACTCTTCGCCCTTGCCCAGGCTTTGCAACTGCTCGTGCACCGTGATCACATCGGCCGGCTTGGTGGCGTTGATCAGCGTGCTGATCGCTGCGTAGATCTGGCGGTGTTCGAAGCGGTAGAAGTCGCTGTCGCTGAGCAGATCGCCAGCCCGGTCCCAGGCGCTGTTGTCGAGCAGCAGGCCACCCAGCACGCTCTGTTCGGCCTCTACCGAATGTGGAGGGATGCGCAGGCGCGAAACTTCTTCGTCAGCGGCCCTCGGGGGGGCGGAATTCGCGACGTCGCTCAGGGCTGAAATCATCGCGCCATCTTACGGGCGATTTCCCGTTGCGCAGCGGAGCAACACTGTGGACAAGCCTGGGGAATGCTGTGGGAAGTGTGCTGCTGAATGGAACCGGGCCAGAAAAAAGGGCTGGAATCTCCAGCCCTTCCGTCATTCACGCGTCATTCACGCGGCGGGCGCCCAAGGGCGAACCCTCGCGCGGCGGCTGCACCCGCGTCACTCGGCTTCGGCGACGATGACGACTTTCACTTCCACCGTCACGTCGGTGTGCGGCGCCACCTTGACGATGTGCTCGCCCACCGTCTTCAGCGGGCCGGTGGGCATGCGAATCTGCGCCTTCAGCACCTTGAAGTCGATGCGGTTCAGCGCCACGGCGATGTCGTGGTTCGTCACCGAGCCGAACAGACGCCCGTCGACGCCTGCCTTCTGGATGATGTGCACCGAGCGGCCATTCATCTTTTCGCCCAGCGCCGTCGCCGCCGCGAGCTTTTCGGCCGCCGACTTTTCGAGTTCGGCGCGTTTGACTGCGAACTCGGCGATCGCGGACTCGGTCGCGCGGCGCGCGATGCGTTGCGGAATCAGGTAGTTGCGCGCGAAGCCGTCCTTGACCTTGACCACATCGCCCAGGTTGCCCAGGTTCGCCACTTTGTCGAGCAGGATCACTTGCATGGTGGGTCTCCTAGACGCGGTGCTGGTCGCTGTACGGCAGCATCGCCAGGAAACGCGCCCGCTTGATGCAGGTCGTCAACTGGCGCTGGAAGAACGCGCGCGTGCCGGTCAGGCGCGCCGGCGTGATCTTGCCGTTCTCGCCGATGAAGTCGCGCAGCGTGTCCACGTCCTTGTAGTCGATCTGCTTGACACCGGTGACGGTGAAACGGCAGAAGCGCTTGCGGCGGAACAGCAGCGACTGGGTGTTGCGTTTCGGTTTGCGGTCCTTGTTGAACCGGCCTTTACCACGTGGCGGGGGCATATTTAACCTCTTTCAGTTTCTATCGCTTGGGGCAAGAACTGTTCAATCCAGTTCGGTGACATGAAAAACGATACCTCGGCCATTGCGCTGCGAACCCAGGAAGCCGGCAAAACCATGTTCGCTTCCCATCTCCAACAGGGCCAGGCGCTGCACGATCTCTCCGACTCCTCGCGCCTTGATCTCCATTGAGACTTTGCGCGGCTGGCCGTCTTGCATGACCTGCGACTCGTGCTTCAAGCTCAGGTCCAGGGCAGGCAATCCGGCGGGGGTGTAGCGCATCGCACCTCGCTGCACGAGCTGCGCGCTCAGAACCAGCCGGTTCATCGCGCGTCAATTCGGCTCGGCGGCGGTTCGCGACAGGCCCGAAAGACTCTCAGCCTTTCAGGCCACCTGCGGCGCGCGACGCGACTCTTCGCGTTCCACGTTTTTCATCATCACCGAGGGCGTGGATTCGGCCTGCTCTTTGAGCACCGTCAAGTGGCGCAGCACGGCGTCGTTGAAGCGGAACCCCGTCTCCAATTCGACCAGCACTTCCCTGCTGCACTCGATGTTGATGCACAGGTAGTGCGCCTTGGCGAGCTTCTGGATCAGGTAAGCCATCTGGCGACGGCCCCAGTCTTCCACCCGGTGCACCTTGCCGCCACCGGCGGTCACGGTTCCCTTGTAGCGCTCCAGCATGGCTGGAACCTGTTCGCTCTGATCGGGGTGGATCAAGAGCACGATTTCATAGTGACGCATTCAATCTCCTTGTGGTTACCGACGGGTTCTCCGAAGGCGAAAGCCACCCCGAGCGTCTGACTGAGTGTGGCAAGGCGAGCCGGCGAGTATAGCGGCAGCGCGCAGGCTCGGCCCTTGGCAATTGACCCAGTATCGATCGTGGGCGAGCCGCGGCTATCCTCCTGCCTGCAACGCGGATGGAGGTCGACGATGGCAGCACGCATCAGAAACTGCGCGATGTGCTCCGGCGCATTGGAGCCGAACAAGCTGCCTTACGTGGCCGGCGAAGACGGGCCGCTCAAGCTGAGCTTGAAAGACTTGCCCGTGCTGGAGTGCGCCAAGCACCACCGCACGCCGGTGCACCGCGACTTCATGCTGTGGCTGATTCAGGAAATCCGCTCGCGCGAAGTGCAAATCGCCGCCGGAAAGGCGCAGGGCCTGCTGTTCAAGAAGCATCATTGCGGGCAGTGCGGCAAGGAGCTCGCCGCCAAGCCCGAGCGGCGCCAGACCTTTGGGTTCGACCTGAGCTATGAAGACTTGGCACCGTTCCGGCTCGAGGTCGAAGTGCCGCAGTACAAGTGCGGCGGCTGCGGCAAGGAACAGATGCGCGCGCCGAAGGACTTGCACGACCATGTGCCCGCGGCGATGGTGGGCATCAACGACGCTGCCGGATTCCCGCACAGCGGCTGAGCCGGCCTGCTCGCCCTGACACGCGCCGCACCAGTAAGGGTATGCAAGGAGGGCCGGCGCCGACTTCGCGCTGTATCCTTCCGCCGCCTTCATTCACAGGGGACACGATGCAACTGACCGAGAAACACCACGAGTACTGGCGCAAGAACCTCACCATCACAGCAATCCTGCTGGCGCTGTGGTTCGTCGTCACCTTCGTCGAAGCGTGGTACGCGCGCGAACTCAACGGCATCACGTTCCTGGGCTTTCCGCTGGGCTTCTACATGTCGGCGCAAGGCTCGCTCGCGATCTACGTGGCGATCATCGGCGCCTACGCCTACCTGATGGGCAAGCTCGACAAGGAATACGGCGTGGATGAAGGAGACCTGGAATGAGCACGCAAGCGTTTTCGCACAAGTCGTTCAACCAGTCGCTGAAGAAGTACTACACCTTCTACACCGGCGGTTTCCTCGCCTTCCTCATCGCGCTGGCGATCGCCGAGCAGGTGGGGATGTCCAAACAGTGGATCGGCTATTGGTTCCTGTTCGCCACCATCGGCCTGTACGCCGGCATCGGCTGGATGAGCCGTACGGCGGACGTGGCGGAGTACTACGTCGCCGGGCGGCGCGTCCCGGCGTTCTTCAACGGCATGGCCACCGGCGCCGACTGGATGAGCGCGGCGTCGTTCATCGGCATGGCCGGCACGCTGTTCCTCGGCGGTTATGACGGACTGGCGTGGGTGATGGGATGGACCGGAGGCTACTGCCTGGTGGCGCTGTTCCTTGCGCCGTATCTGCGCAAATTCGGCCAGTTCACGATTCCCGACTTCCTCGCCGAGCGCTACGGCGGCAATATCGTGCGCACCATCGGCATCGTCTCGGCCATCACTTGCTCGTTCGTTTACGTCGTGGCGCAGATCTACGGTGTCGGCCTGATCACGAGCCGCTTCACCGGCCTCGAGTTCGGCGTCGGCGTATTCGTCGGCCTGTCGGGCATCCTGGTGTGTTCGATGCTGGGTGGCATGAAAGCGGTCACCTGGACCCAGGTGGCCCAGTACATCATTCTCATCATCGCTTACCTCACGCCAGTCGTCTGGCTGGGAATGAAGCACACCGGCATCCCGATACCGCAAGTGGCGTACGGCTACACGCTGCAAAAGGTGGGCGAGCTGGAGAAGAAGATCACCGCCGACCCGAAGGAGCAAGAGGTTCGCAAGGTCTTCGCCGACCGTGCTGCTGCCGGCCGGGCCGCACTCGCGGCACCCGACAAGGCTTACGCCGACGGCAAGGTCAAGGTCGACACAGCGCTGGCCGAGGCGAAGGCGGCGAATGCTCCGGCCGAGCAGGTGGCGGCGGCGGATAAGGCGGTGGCAGGCTATCCGAAGGACGCTGCGACCGCGAAGGGTCAGTACACCCGAGAAGCGGG
>JANOLA010000189.1:0-3421 GCA_031419535.1 Burkholderiales bacterium
GGTTGCTGACCGACATGTCGACGATGAGGTTGGAAATGATGCGCGGGTCGGAATCGATGACGACGCCGGGCGCGCCATAGTTGGTGGGTGCACCGGCGCCTTCATCGCCTTCGTTGCGGAACACCGGCGCCGTCAGGCGCGGGAACAGCGTATCGGCGGCGCCGAACTCGCTTTTCCCGGCGAGCAGATTGTTGAACGTGCCGTCGATGGTGCGCAGGCCGAACGGCAACTGCGCAGCGACGGCCGCGGTCGAGCCGGTCGCGTTCATGATCGCGGTTAGCAGCGGCGTACCGGCCGCATGCGCCTCGGCAATCTTGATCTGCTGGAGGATGAAGACGAGGTCTGCCTTGTTGACGGTGAAACTGGTGGCCATGGGTTGCTCCGCGGGTGGTTGGCAGGAAAACAAGTGCCTTGCCTTGCACTCAGGCTTAAGCACCGACACAAGCTCTTGAGCACTTCGCGTGCCAGTCCATCCTCGACGCGGCTCGCGAAGTTCAAGTCCTTGTCGGGACTCGTCTTGCTAGGAAGTTCTGAGGGTTTTCCAGGGGCTGCCTAAGCGCGGCCGCGTCTGGAATCTGGACGCCGATTCCGGAAACGAGATTCGGCCGACCTCGCACGTTCCCGCCCGCGCCGACTTTTCAACTGACTTGGGCGCTCAATGCGCCGCGCCGCGGTACTGCTTGAGCTTCTGGTACAGCGTGCTGCGTGGAATGCCGAGCTTGGCCGCTGCAGCCTCGACTTGGCCCTCGCGGTCGAGAACCCGCAGGATATGGCGCCGCTCGAGTTCAGCCAGCGTGAGGTCGGCGTCGTCGTCGACCTGGGCGGCCGCGCTCGGCGGCGCCTGGCGGGTCTGCGCGAGCCGCAGGTCGCGCACGCTGAGCACCGGCTGGTCGCCGAGCAACACGGCGCGCTCCAGGCAATTGCGCAGCTCGCGCACGTTGCCGGGCCAGGGGTGTTGTTCGATCGCGCGCCGCGCGTCGTCGTCGAGTTCAACCGCCCCGCGTTGGCCTTCGCGCGCCAGGCGCACGAGCAGGTGCTGGGTCAGCGGCACCAGGTCTTCGCGTCGCTCGCGCAGCGGCGGTATCTCCAGCGGCACGCTGTTCAGGCGGAAGTACAGGTCGCCACGAAAGCGCCCTTGCGCGACCAAGCTCGGCAGTGGCTGCGCCGACGCGGCGATCAGGTTCACGTCGACGCTGCGCTCGCTCACTTCGCCCAGGCGTCGAAAGCGCTTGTCTTCCAGCACCTTCAGCAGCCTGGGCTGCACGTCTTGCGGCATGTCGCCGATCTCGTCCAGGAACATCGTGCCGCGGTGCGCCACTTCCAGCAGGCCCGGCTTGAGCGCGGCGGCGCCGGTGAACGCGCCCTTGGCGTGTCCGAACAATTCAGACTCGACGAACTCGCGCGACAGCCCGGCGCAGTTGAGGTCGACAAAGGGCTCGTCGGCGCGCGGGCCCTGCGCGTGCAGCCAGCGCGCGAGCACCCCCTTGCCGCTGCCGGTTTCACCCTGGATCAGGATCGGGCTCGCGGCGCCCAACACGCGCCGCGCCTGCTCGGCCAGCTGCCGGATCGCCGCGCTGTTGCCGATGAAGGGGTCGATGTCGTGCAACGCGTGGCGGTTGCGCGAGGCGATGCGCAG
The DNA here is from genome assembly GCA_031419535.1 of Burkholderiales bacterium. Taxonomy (GTDB): domain Bacteria; phylum Pseudomonadota; class Gammaproteobacteria; order Burkholderiales; family Burkholderiaceae_C; genus JAEMQF01. Next base: position 1,637 of record JANOLA010000189.1, read on the forward strand.
CTTGCGATTGCGCTGCTGTTCGAGCAGGCGGCGCAGCATCACGTCGAGCGCCGCCATGTCGACCGGCTTGGTCAGGAAGTGCTCGGCGCCGGCGTGCACGGCGCGCACCGCGAGGTCGATCGACGCATGGCCGGTCAGCACGACCAGCGCGACCGAAGGGTCGATTGCCTTCAGCGCGGGCATCAGCGTCAGCGCGTCGCCGTCGGGCAGCTTGAAGTCGATCACGGCGATGTCGGGCGTGGCGGCTCGAAATGCGCGCTCGGCGTCGCGGCAGTCTTGCGCTTCGTCCACATTGAAGCCGCGCGACTCCAGAAAATCGCGCACGCCGAAGCGCACGCCGGGCTCGTCGTCGACCAACAGCACGCGGGCCGGCGGAGCCTTCATACCGTCGCCTGCTGCCGCGCCGGCTCGGCCGCGGCGCCTTGATCGCTTGCTTGATCGGCTTCATCGGCAAGGCTAGGTGGGCTAGGGGCGGGTAAGCGCAGCGTCAGCACCGCGCCGCCCTCGGCGTGGTTCGACGCGCCGACCTGCCCGCCATGCTCTTCAACGATGCGCTGCACGATCGAAAGTCCCAGCCCCGTGCCGCCGCGGCGCCGGGTGAAAAACGGGTCGAAGATGCGCTGCACGTCCTCGTCGCGAAACCCGGGCCCTTGATCGCGAACCGTGCACACCACGCCGGCTTGGCCGAACGCGGCGTCGTGGCGCGCGCTGACGCTCACCTCTTGCCCCGCCGTCGAGTGCTGCAGCGCGTTGTCGATCAGGTTCACGAACACCTGCTCCATGCGTTGCGGGTCGAGCCCGAGCATCGGCGCGTCGCCTTGAAATTCGCGCGTCACGCGCACGCCGGCCTGTTGCGCCTGCGGTGCGCAGATCGCCAGTGCGCGGTCGATCACGGCGTACAGGTCGGTGCGGGTGCGCACGTGCGGGGCCGGGCGGCCGTAGTCGAGCAGGTCTTGCATCAGCTTTTGCAGGCGCGAGGTCTCGCCGCGCAGCACGCTCAAGTGGCGGCCCAGTTCGGGTTGACCGTGCAGGCGCGCTTGCAGCGCGTCGAGCGTCGAAGTGATGCCGAACAGCGGGTTGCGCACCTCGTGCGCCACGCCGGAAACCAGCGACCCCATGCTCGCCATCGTTTCGCGGCGGCGCAACTCGGCGTCCTTGCTCAGCAGCTCGTCGCCGCGCTCGCGCAACTGTTTGGCCATGCGGTTGAATTCGGTCGCCAGGTCGCCGAACTCGTCGTTCGGCATGCCTTCGATCGGGTGCGCCAGATCGCCCTGTGCGACGCTGCGCATGCCTTTCGTCAGCGCCAGCATCGGGCGCGACACGCCGCGGTAGATGAGTACGCCCATGATCGCCACGCACAGCGTGAACAGCGGAAACACGATGAAGCCCATGCCGCGCACCGCCTGCTGGCTGACCCTTTCGACACCGCGCAGCGGCACCTCGAAGCCGGCCTGCGCCAGTTGCTGAACTTGCTCGTTGAGCAGGCGGTCGATGCCGGTGCGCTGGGCGATGAAACGCTCGCGCAACACGTCGAGTTCGCCTTCGAGCGCGACGGTGCGCTCCACCAGGCCGGCGATGCGGCGCTGCTGGTCGACGATGCGGTTCGCCTCGAGGCGCTCCGCGGGCTCGAGCGGCAGGCTGATCAGGCGCAGCACGGCCGATTCGAACTGGGCGAGTTTGCTCAGGTAGTGCTTCTGCCGGGTCTGGGTCGAACTGGGGTGGCGCCACATCAGCGCGGAGCCGACTTCGGCCAGTTCGGATTCCACGGCCAGCAGCGCGCGCACC
>JANOLA010000190.1:0-17181 GCA_031419535.1 Burkholderiales bacterium
CGGCGCTGGGCTGGGCCGGCGCCGCCAGCGGCGCCCCCAGGCGCCAGCGGCGCGCGGAAGGGTTCACCGGATCGCCGCGACGCGCGTGGCCGGTTCGAGCGCCGACAAGGCCTTGCCCGACGGGCGGGCCGTGAACTTCATGTGGTGCGCGCGACCCAGCTTCTGTTGGTTGAAGTCGACCTCGAACGCGAGCTTCAGCGCCTGGCCGTCCCAGTGGAAGGCGCGCAGCATCTGCTCGTTGTCCTGGCCCTTCTTGTCCCAGTTCGCGAGCAGCGACGAGGTGATGTACACGCGCTTGCCGTCCCAGCTTTGCGACACCATGTTCACCTGCTTGCCGGTCTGCAGCGCGTAGGTCTGTTTCGGCGCCTCGGGGTTGCTCAGGTCGAAGTAGCGGGTCGTGCCGTCCATGAAGGTGTTGACCCACAAGCCCTTGCCGTCGGCGCTGATGCTGATGTCCACCGGCAGCGGGATCTTGCTCGGGTCGCCGATCGTGCCGACCTCCTTCGCCTGCCACTGGCCCTGCGCGTCGGGCTTGACCAGCCACAGCTTGGACGTCAGCGCGGTGGCGGTGATGGCCCAGTTGTCGCCGTCCTTCAGCGACCAGCGGATCTCCAGCGGCGCGCCGGGCACGCTGAAGATCTGCTTCGGCTGCATCGCCTTCACGTCCCACGCGACCATCGTGCTGCCGAAGCGTTTCATCGCCTCGCCGTCCTTGACCAGCTTGCCCAGATCCATCATGTAGTTGTTCCAGCCGGCGAAGCTGGAGGTCAGCATCACGTTCTTGCCCGGGTTGATGGCGATGTCGTAACCGTAGCCGTCACCCTTGGTGCCGCCGATCTCGCCCAAGGGCATCGGGATCTTGTCGACCACCTCGCCCTTGTTGTTGTACAGAACCATGCCGGTCGCGCCGCCATGGTCTTTGGTGTTGGACAGCCCCGCCACCAGCATACGGCCGGGCATGGCATAAAAGGTGTGCGGCCCGACGAAGCCGGTCTTCGCGGCAAAGTTCGACAAGCTGCGCACCAGCTTGGGAGCCTGCGGGTTGGCCAAATCGAAGACGAAGATCTTGCTGTCGTCGAGCCGCCCGGCCCAGAGGTAGCGGCGGTCATCGGTGAAGCCCATGTGATGCGCCTCGCCGCGCCCCGGCACCGAGAGCTTGTGCACGACTTTGCCGTAGCGCTTGGAGGCAGGGTTGGCGTCGACCGTCACCAGCTTGTCATTGCCGTCGCCGAGGCCCTTGACGCCGAGCGTCCAGACGTGGACGAAGTCTTCCTGCCCCTTGATGAGATTGGCCATGTAGGGCGAGTTGCAGGTCTCGTCGGCCGTGGCCAGCATCGGCACCATTGCAGCGGCCGCGACAAGGGTCTTGATCCATCGTGTGCTCATCGTGTGACTCCGGTTGGGTTCGGGATGGGAGATGCGGGCGCGCGGCAGCAAGATTGCGCATCCGGGTCGGGCCAAGCAGACTACAACTTCGCCGGCGCGCTCGCAAGCGTCGGGTTTTACCCCAAACGCGGGTTGGCGCCTTTGCACGTACAGTAATTCACCAACTGGATATGAACGCCGAGATGCCCGCCCTCTGCCACAGGTGCTCGTCAGGAGCGCGTCGATGACGTTGGCGCAGCCCGACCTGGCCCACTATCGGCACTGCGGTCACGTCACCGTGCCGCGCGTATTCGGTGCGGACGAGGTCAACGCCGTGGTCGCCGACATCCACGCCTGGGGCGAAACCTTCCTCTCGGAGCTGCCCGCGGCGCAGCGCGCCTGGTATATCGACGCCGGCGTGAAGGCGCGCGACGTGCTGCGCAAGCTCGACAACCCGCACCACCATCGCGAGTCGGTGCGGCGCCTCGCGTTCAAGCCGGCGCTGGTTTCGATGGTGGAGACGATCATCGGTCCGGGCGTGTCGGTCGTGTTCAGCCAGATCTTTTTCAAGCCGCCGCAAGGCGGTGGCCCCAAGCCGGCGCACCAGGACAACTTCTACTTCGGGCCAAGCGACCCGGATGGCCTCGTCACGGCATGGATTGCGCTCGACGACGCGACGCTGGAAAACGGCTGCCTGTATTTCGGCGAGGGCACGAACCGAGGCCCGGTGTATGCGCACGACGCTCCCGCCGGCGAGCCTTTCAATCTTCAGTTGCCTGCCGGCATCCTCGCGCGCCAGCCGATGCAACCCGCGCCGGTGATGCGCGGCGGCGTGTCGTTCCACCATGGCAGTACCTTCCACCAGTCCGGGCCGAATTTCTCGACGCGCTGGCGCCGCGCCTGCGCGCTGCACTACGTGAACGCGCGCACGCGCTTCGAGCGTCCCGCACTGCCGTACGACGAGGCGCTGCGCCTGCGCATCACCTGAAGCATCGAATGACATCCACACCCGCACCATGAGCACACAGCGCCTCGGAATCATCATGCACGGCGTGACCGGCCGCATGGGAACGAACCAACACCTGGTCCGTTCCATCGTCGCGATCCGCAACCAGGGCGGCGTGCTGCTCGCCAACGGCAAGCGCGTGATGCCCGACCCGGTGCTGATCGGGCGCAGCGCCGAGCGCATTGAGGCGCTGGCGAAGGCGCATGGCATCGCACGCTTCGGCACGAATCTCGACGCCGCGCTGGCGAACCCGAACGACAGCGTGTTCTTCGACGCCGGCACGACGCAGATGCGCCCGGCGCTGCTGGCGCAAGCGCTGCGCGCGGGCAAACACGTGTACTGCGAAAAGCCGATCGCGACGAACCTGAATGAAGCGGTCGAGGTGTGCCGGCTCGCCAAAGCCAGCGGCCTGAAACACGGCGCGGTGCAGGACAAACTGTTCCTGCCGGGCCTGCGCAAACTCGAACTGCTGAAGCGCGCAGGATTTTTCGGCCGGCTCTTGAGCGTACGCATCGAATTCGGCTACTGGGTGTTCGAAGGCGACCTGCAACCGATCCAGCGGCCGAGCTGGAACTACCGCAAAGAAGACGGCGGCGGCATCATCCTCGACATGGTGTGCCACTGGCGCTATGTGCTGGACAGCCTGTTCGGCGAGGTGCAGGCGGTGTCGTGCCTCGGCGCGACGCACATCCCGCAGCGCTGGGACGAAGCCGGCAAGCCCTACGCCGCGACCGCCGATGACGCGTGCTACGCGACGTTCCAGCTGAAGGGCGCGCAAGGCGAGCCGGTGATCGCGCAGGTGAACAGCTCGTGGGTGACGCGCGTGCGGCGCGACGACCTGGTGACGTTTCATGTGGACGGCACGCATGGCTCGGCGGTGGCGGGCTTGCAGGAGTGCCGCGCCCAATCGCGCGTGACGACGCCGCGCCCGGTGTGGAACCCCGATGTCAAACAGAGCATGAACTTCTTCGAACAGTGGCAGGAAGTGCCCGACGCTCAGGTGTACGACAACGGCTTCAAGATCCAGTGGGAGGCGTTCATCCGCCACGTCGTTGAAGACGCGCCGTACCGCTGGACGCTGCCCGAAGGCGCGAAAGGCGTGCAGCTCGTCGAAGCCGCGTTGCAGAGCTGGAAAGAGCGGCGCTGGGTCGACGTACCCGCGCTGGAGATATGAAATGACACCCCCACTTTCGCTGCGTTCGCTGCCTCCTGTGGCGCGTGGGGCGGCTTTCGGCCCTTTGCTGAGGTTCGTTGTTCGCCGTTCGCCGCTGCGCGCACTGCAAGCTCCGCGCGAGGGCAGGTGGCCCGGGGTACGTTCTCCGGCCCCGCGAGCGTGGGCCGGAGAACGGGGGCGCCGCCACCGCCCTGGGGAACGGTCGGAGCCAGTCTGGGCTTGCTCGGACACCGGCTTTCGCTCCAAGCCCCGGGCCGCCTGCCCTCGCGCGGAAGCTGGCATGCGCGCAGCGGCGAACGGCGAACAACGAACGTCAGCAACTGGCCGCAAGCGGACCCTTCCCAGTGGCTGCTCGTTTTGTGCATCACCGGTCGCGCGCAACGCGATGGGCCACTGACATGTCCCTCAGCGTCACCCTGCCTACATCCGACGGCACGCTCGCGCGCTACTCCTTGCGCGGCCCTGGCCACTTCACGCTGGCCGCGCCGGGAGTGCGCTTGAACCGAGTTGCGTATTCCGCGGTGCATGTGGTCGCCGACGCACGCGCGGCCATCGACCCTTGGCTGCAAAGCACCCTCGACTGGGATGCAACGTTGGCGGTGCGGCAACGCCTGTGGCGCATGGGTCTGGGCGTGGCCGAGGCGATGGACACGGCGCAGCGCGGCATGGGGCTGGACTGGCCGACATCGCTGGAACTGATTCGCCGCTCGATCGACGCGGCGCGCGACACGCCCGGCGCACTGCTCGCCAGCGGCTGCGGCACCGACCACCTGGCGCCCGAGGATGCGAAGAGCGTCGACGACGTGATCCGCGCCTATGAAGAACAAATGGCGGCGATCGAAAAACTGGGCGGCAAATTGATCGTCATGGCGAGCCGCGCGCTGGCACGAGTCGCGCGCAGCCCGGCCGACTACGAGCGCGTCTACAGCCATGTGCTTTCTCAAGCGCGCGAGCCGGTGATCCTGCATTGGCTGGGCGACATGTTCGACCCGGCGCTGCGCGGCTACTGGGGCAACGCCGACACATCGAAGGCGATGGACACGGCGCTCGGCGTCATCGACACGCACCGCGCCAAGGTCGACGGCATCAAGATCTCCTTGCTCGACAAGGACAAGGAAATCGCGATGCGGCGCCGCCTGCCGCAGGGCGTGCGCATGTACACCGGCGACGACTTCAACTATGCCGAGCTGATTGCCGGAGACGGCGTCGGCGCGGCGCCGAACCAGCGCCAGAGCGACGCGCTGCTGGGCATCTTCGACGCCATCGCACCCGCCGCGAGCGCGGCGCTGGCCGCCCTCAGTGCCGGCGATGCCGCGACGTTCCACGCCATCCTCGCGCCCACCGTGCCGCTGTCGCGCCACATCTTCCAGGCGCCGACGCGCTTCTACAAGACCGGCATCGTGTTCATGGCATGGCTGAACGGGCAACAAGACCACTTCGTGATGGTCGGCGGCCAGCAGAGCACGCGCTCGCTGCCGCACTTCGCCGAGCTGTTCCGGCTGGCCGATGCGGCCGGCTTGATCGAACAGCCCGAGCTCGCGGTGCGGCGCATGCGCACGCTGCTGGCGCTGCACGGGGTGGACGCTTGAGGTGCGGGAGCCTCGCCTCAGGGCGCCCCCGGGCCGGGCTGCGCATGGCGCGCCCCCCGTGCCGGTCAAGGAGCGCGGCGAAGCCACATCTCCATGACAGCCGTCGCGACGACTCCTGACCATGCGCGACTTCTCTTCTGACCACCGCTGGCTGTCGATCAACACCGCCACGGTGCGCCGCCAGCGCGGCGTGGATTGGCCGCTGCTCGACATCGTCGACGCCTGCGCCAAGCGCGGCATCCGCGCCATCTCGCCATGGCGCGACCAAGTCGCCGCGGCCGGTCTGCAGCCCACGGCGCAAGCGCTGCGCGCGCATGGCATCGAACTCTCGGGCTACTGCCGCGGCGGCATGTTCACCTATACCGACGCCGCGAGTCGTCAGGCCGTGCGCGGCGACAACCGGCGCGCGCTCGACGAAGCCTGCACCCTCGGTGCGCCGTGTCTCGTGCTGGTGGTGGGCGGCCTGCCGGGCGCGTTGGCCGGCCAGGCCGCGCACCGCGACATCGCAGCGGCGCGCGAGCAGGTGACCGAAGGCATCGCCGCGCTGCTGGACGACGCGCGCGAGCGCAGGATGCCGCTCGCGATCGAACCGCTGCACCCGATGTACGCAGCGGACCGCGCGTGCATCAACACGCTGGAGCAAGCGCTCGATGTCTGCGATCGGCTCGACGCCTCACGCAGCGGCGCGTTGGGCGTGGCGCTGGATGTCTACCACGTCTGGTGGGACCCGAAGCTCGCCCAGCAGATCGAACGCGCGGGCCGCGAACGCCTGCTCGCCTTTCACGTCTGCGACTGGCTCACGCCGACGACCGACCTGCTGAACGACCGCGGCATGATGGGCGACAGCGTGATCGAGCTGCGCAAGATTCGCGGGCTCGTCGAGGCGCAGGGTTATGCGGGCTACAGCGAAGTGGAGATCTTCTCCGCCAGCAACTGGTGGTTGCGTGAGGGTGGCGAGGTGCTGGATACCTGCATCGAGCGGCATCGGCGCTTCGTTTGACGCTGGACGGACGCCTCGAGCGCGGCTCGTGCTGCCCGCGCCGACTTCAAAGTTGCGCAGGCGGCAATCAAATGTCGTCGCCGAGTCTGCTCAAGCCGTCGGCAACTTGTGGTTCTTGAACTGCTCGCGCAGCCGGTTCTTCAGCATCTTGCCGGTGGCGCCCAGTGGAATGGCGTCGGCGAACACCACGTCGTCGGGCGTCCACCACTTGGCGATCTTGCCGTCGAAGAATGAAATCAATTCGTCGCGTGTCAGCTCGACATTCGGCTTCTTCACGACGACGAGCAACGGCCGCTCGTCCCACTTCGGGTGGAACGCGGCAATGCACGCCGCCATCGCGACTTTCGGGTGCGCCATCGCGATGTTTTCCAGGTCGATCGAGCCGATCCATTCGCCGCCGCTCTTGATCACGTCCTTGCTGCGATCCGTGATCTGCACGTAGCCATCGGCGTCGATCGCGGCCACGTCGCCGGTCGGGAACCAGCCGTCGATGAGTGGGCTGCCGCCTTCGCCCTTCAGGTATTCGCTGACGATCCAAGGGCCGCGCACCATCAGTTCGCCGGTGGCCTGGCCGTCCCAGGGCAGTTCCTTGCCTTCGGGGTCGGCGATCTTCATGTCCACGCCGTAGATCGCCCGGCCCTGCTTGGCCTGCACGGCGTAGCGCGCTTGCGCGTCGATCGCCTCGTGCTTGGGCTTGAGCGTGCACACCGTCCCCAGCGGGCTCATCTCCGTCATGCCCCAGGCGTGCAGCACGTTCACGCCGTACTCCTCCTGGAATTTGCGCATCATCGCGGGCGGGCACGCCGAGCCGCCGATGATGGTTCGCCTCATTGTGCTGAACTTGAGCTGGTTCGCTTCCACATAGCCGAGCAGACCCTGCCACACCGTGGGCACACCGGCCGACAGCGTGACGCGCTCCGACTCGAACAACTCATGCAGCGACTTGCCGTCGAGGCCCGGGCCGGGGAAGACGAGCTTGGCGCCCGTCATGCACGCCGCGTACGGCAAGCCCCAGGCGTTGACGTGGAACATCGGCACCACCGGCAGCACGACGTCGCGCGCCGATAGGCACAGCGCATCGGGCAGCGCCGCAGCGTAGGTGTGCAGCACCGTCGAGCGGTGGCTGTACAGCACGCCTTTCGGGTTGCCCGTCGTGCCCGAGGTGTAGCACAGCGAGGAGGCGGTGTTCTCGTCGAACAGCGGCCACTCGAACTGGTCGTTCTGCGCTTCGAGCAGCTCCTCAAAGCACAGCAGGTCAGGAACCTTGACTGAGGCCGGCATGTGCGCGCGGTCTGTCATCGCCACGAGGTGGCGCACTGTCTTCAGCCGGCCCGCCACCGCCTCGATGATCGGCAGAAACGTCAGGTCGAAGAACAGCACCTCGTCTTCGGCGTGGTCGGCGATGTAGACCACCTGGTCGGGGTGCAGGCGCGGGTTCAGCGTGTGCAGCACGGCGCCGGTGCCCGACACCGCGTAGTACAGCTCGAGGTGGCGGTGCCCGTTCCACGCCAGCGTGGCGACGCGTGCGCCGGGCGTCACGCCCAGGGCGGCGAGTGCCTTGGCCATGCGCCGCGCACGCGCCGCGAGATCGCGGTAGCTGATGCGGTGAATGTCGCCCTCGACGCGGCGCGACACCACCACCTGCTCGCCGTGGTGGCGCTGCGCGTGCACCAGCAGCGACGAGATCATCAGCGGCTGCTGCATCATTTGACCGAACATGGCGTTTCCTTGTTGGGGGTTTGAGGGGTCCGTGCCAGCGCGGGCGCGCCGCGGCGAAGGCAGTTTATGGCCTACGCGGCAACCCGGGCGGTGGATTCAGCGCCGGCGGCGAGCGCTGCCGCGCAGCGCCGAGGCAAACGCCAGTAGACCGTCGCGCGGTGCACACAGGCGCTCGAATTCGTTTTCCGAAGGCATGACGGCCAGCGGGCGGCCGTGGCGCGTGAAGCGCACGGCCTGCGACCGGAACTCGTCACCCGATCCCGACGCCGCCGGCCCATGCCAGCGGCGCCGCGTGATCACTCGATCACCTTATTCACCCGCAGCAGCACCGTCTGCGGAATCTGAGGCCATCACGATCGGAATCTCAGTGGTCGACGCGCTCGGGCGGCGAAAGCCGCAGGTGTTTGCCGGACGACGCGGCTGCGCCGCCCAGCAAGGCAACCCCCTCTCGCCTTCTCATTCGATCACCTCGTCGGCGCGAATCCGCAATTCGGTCGGTACCTTGATGCCCAGCGCCTTGGCGGTCGTGAGATTGATGATGAGCTCGTAGCGGGTGGGCTGCTCCACCGGCAGGTCGGCCGGCTTGGCGCCTTTCAGAATCCGATCGATGAAATGTGCTGAACGCCGGTACATGTCGTCCTGATTCGCCGAGTACGACAGCAGGCCGCCCTCCCCGGCAAACAAACCGTTGAACGAGACCGCCGGCAGGCGCTGTTTCAGCGCCAGCTCGGCCGCCACCTTGCGCGTCAGGCTCGCTTGCACGATGACGGCGTCTGCCAGCGTCGGGCTTTGTCATTTGATCCTCCGGGTTGGCGCGGCACTGCAGCACGGCACGGCAACCGACACTCGCCCTCTCACTCCATCACCTCGTTGGCGCGCGCAAACGCGACGCAGCACTAGACTAACGGCTTGCGCCCGAATTGACGGTCGCGGGAGCAAGTTCATGAAAGCAGTGGTCGGCGATACGGGGGTACTCATTCCGCGGCGCCTTTTTCGCGGGGTCGCGGAAGTCGAGATTCGCAAAGAAGGCCGCACGATCGTGGTCGAGCCTGCGAGGCTGGATTCCGACCCCGCTTTCGGCCTGGGTCGATCGCCAGATCGCCGGGCTTGGCGCCCTTGAGGATCTTCGCCACATAGGGTGCGAGCTGGCGAAACGCGATCGCGAAGTTGACGCCATACGACATCAAGCCGCCGCTTTGCGCAAAGCGGCGGAACGGCGAGATGGCCGGCAGTCGATGCCGTGCACAAAACTCGGCGATCGACTGGGCCCGCTGGTCGATCAACGGCGAGCCCAGCTGAACCAGCGCCTGCGGTCGCCCTTTCAGGCCCGGTCAGGTTGCCGCCCGGCCGGCCCAGACTGGCGGCATAGCCGCTCGCGATCGGGTCGCCTTCGAGGTCGACCGCGACGATGGGCAGCGTGTCGGTCGCCTGTTTCGCCGCCCGTACCGAAGGCGGCGCCACCGAGACCAGCACATCGACCTTGAGCGCCACCAGTTCCTGCGCAAGGCGCGGCAGCGTTTCGGGCTTGCCGCGTGCCCAACGATCTTCGATTCTGACGCTCTCGCCGTCGACGTAGCCCAACTCACGCAGACCTTCGCGCAGCGCTGGAAACACCGCATTGTTCCCCGGCGAACCGGGGTTCAAGAATCCGACCACCGGGACTTTTCGAGCCGGCTGGGCAACGGCGAGCAGCGGCGCAGCGCCGAGCGCGGCCAACACAATGTTTCGTCTGTTCATCGGGGCTCCTTCAGATGCGGCCGCGCGCAGTGGGCGCGAAAGTAGCGGCACCGTAGTTTGCACCCGCCGAGTTCGTCCATGCCGTGCACGGGTCGACCATCGCGGGCAGGCGACTCTTGGCAACCAGCTCGGCAATGCGCTGACGGTTGGGGAAGATCCGGTAGACCTTGCGCGCGGGCTGGGCGAACGCCGCTCGATCAGTGAGCCACAGCCCAGCGGTGCCGATGCCGTGTAACCGAAGGCGCGGCGCGGACCGGCTCAGCATCGTGCCGCCCCCGCGCCGGCGCGGCGCGCGGGCAGGTTTTAGCTCAATGAATCGGTTGCATCGTGTTGCCGCTCCCCGCGCTGCACGGCCCTAGGATGCGACAGAACCCGAACCGTTCAGGTTGGCTTGGCCACTGCGTTCTGAATTTCGCAGCGCCGGTCGCTGCGCAAGCGGTATCAAAGTCGAGATCCTGATGAAATCATCCATGCATGTTTGGTCGCCCGGCATGGGCGCAAACGCTCACTCCGTGAAGCGCTCGCCAGGCCCAGCGGGCGGCGCGCCGACGCAGCGCACGGCGATTGCGAAGCCTTCCCCGCTGGCAAGCTTGCTGCGAGGCCTGCGCTGGCTGCTCGCCGTGCGTGTGGGCCTCCAGCGCCGCGGCGGCCGCTTCATGCTGCGGATCTCATTGCCCCAGTCCGACACGACCGTGCCGCGGCGAATTCCCAAACATCGAAGCGACGCGCTGCGGCGCGACTTCCTGCAGCTGCACGCCTTGCTGACGCGCAAAGCCGGCCTGCGCCAGTCGATGCCGCAGCTGAGCTACGTCGAGCGCACCTTGGCGCGCACCGGCTCGCGCGGGCTGCTCGCGACCCCCAAGCCAATGCTCGATCAGGCGCTCGAGCAGCTCGATACGGTCGAGCGCCAGTGGCCCGAGATGCGACTCAACGAACTTCGTGTGCGGCTCGACAGCGCGGCTCGCGCGCAGGCGCGCCGGCCTAAGCGATTCGAGGACAGCCAGCAGGTTGAAGTGTCGGAAGCGAGCCACTCGCTGTTCGAGGAACTCGAGCGCAGCTGGACCGCCCCGGCACCGCTGTCGGACTCGCACCACTGAGAGCCCGAAGGGCTTTGCGCGGCGCGCGTCGCGCGTCGCATGCCCGCTGTACGCCAGCGCCAAGCGCGTCTTCACGAAATTCGTCGAGGAACGTTGCGCGGCCTGTGCGGCAGCAGCATCAACGCTGCCGCACCGAGCACGAGCACAAAACCCAGCCAGTCGGCGCTGCTCGGCCGGTCACCCACCAGCACCATTGCGCCGAGCACCCCGACCACAGGCGCGGCGAGTACCGTCAATGACGAGACCGTGGCGCTGAGCGCCTCGAGCAGCCGCGCCCACAGCACATAGCCGAGCGCCATCGCGATCACAATGTGGTAGCCCATCGCCCAGGCGACGCGCGGCTCCCATTGCACGGGCAGGCTCTCGCCCGCGAGAACCGCGGCGACGCCGGCGCAGGCGCCGCCGAACGCGAGTTGCCACGCCGTGATGACGATGCGATCGCCCACCGGCGGCCAGCGTTTGGTCGCCACCGTTCCCGCGGCCCAGCCCAACGCCGCCAGCAACGGAAACAGCAGCCCGAGTGTCGACACGTCGGTTCCGGTGCTGGACGGCGAGTTCAGGCCGCGCAACACCGGCCAGGCCAGCACCGCGATGCCGGCGCTGCCCAAGACGAGCGCGAGCGCGCCGCGCCGGCCCGGGCGCTCGCCGAGCCACAGCCAGGCGAGCAGGGCCGACATCATCGGCATCGTGTACGTCAGCACCGCGGCGCGCGAGGTGCTGGTGTTGAGCTGCGCGAACGCGGTGCAGAAATTGAACGCGGCGATCGTCAGCACGCCGCCCACCGCGATGCCGAACCAGGCGCCAGGCGGTGGGCGCAGCCGCTTGCCCTGCGCGAGCGCGATCAGCGCCAGCAGCAGCGCGCCGCCGCCCAGGCCGAACCAGCGCAGCGTGAACGGCGGTACGGCCGACAAGATGATCTTGATCGCCGGCCAGTTCAGGCCCCACGAGAGCGCGAGCAGCGGCGCGATCAGGACCGGGCGCATGGGGCGTCGCGCAGATCGCGCCGCGGGAGCCGGTTCACGGCCGGCGCCGAGTTGCCGCGGAGAGCTTGCGCCACGGCAAGTCGGCCGGGTCGGCGGCCATCGGGCCGGCGGCTTTGGCGACGAGCACATGGCTGGCGTGCGGCTGGAAGTCAGCGCGGAAGTGGTTCGAACTTTTCACGACGATGATGCGCATCTGCTCGGCGTGAATTCCCACCATGCGCAGCAACTCGCGATCGAGCAATTGCTTCTTGCCGCTGACGACCGCGATGAGCACGCCGTCGATTTCCAGGCACGCGCTCGGGCCTAAGCGCACCGTCAAGCCGGTCATCATCGGCCCGGTGAGGGTGCATTTGCCGTCGCTGAGTGCGCTGACCTTGAAGCGGCCCCGCAGCGGTGGGTCACTCTTCTGGCCGGTGAAGGTGGGAACGGCGGTGCCCAGCAGCAGGTCGATCTCGGCACCGATGCCCGCTTCGTGCGCGGCGCGCGCTGCGGCGGCGTCGAACATCAGGCCGAGTGCCACCTGGCCGGGGAAGCGCTTGCCCGCGCCTTGCGCGAGCAGCGCGTGCAGCATGCCGGTGGTGTTGCTGTCGCCGCCGGCACCGGGGTTGTCTTGGGTGTCGGCAATCACGACCGGCTTGGCCGCCGCGTCGGCCAGGCGCAACGCCTGCGTCACCGCGTCGCGTGCTTCCAGGAACTCCAGCTTCCATTGGCTGGGCTCGCTGGTGCGCCGGTAGAGCTGCTCGACGGCGCGCTCGGCGGCGGCGCCGTGGCCCCAGACCATCGGCGCGCACTCGGCGAAGTCCGACGCCGGGAAGCCCATGCACAAGCTCGACACGGTGCCGTGTTCGCGGTCGATCGCGGCGAGTTCGTCGTAGAGCGCTTTCGCCGGTTCCGTCCACGTGCTTTGCGCGTTCAGCGGAATCAGGAACGGCAGGCGCTTGAAGTGCATCGGTTCGCGGCCGCCGGCCTTGAAGCGCCGCGCCAGCAGCTCGGCGGCGCGCTCGCCGGTCTGCGCCATGTCGACATGCGGGTAGGTGCGGTACGCGCCCAACGCGTCGGCCTCGCGCAGCATGCGCTGCGTGACGTTGGCGTGCAGGTCCAGGCTCGCGACGACCGGCACACTCGGCCCGACGATCGCCCCCAGCCGCGCGAGCAGCTCGCCTTCGCTGTCGTCATGGTGTTCGGCCACCGCGGCGCCGTGCAGGTCGAGGTAGATCGCGTCCAGGCCCTTCGCGCTCGCCATCGCGGCGCGTGCGTCATCGCAGATGGCGCTGGCAATGCGCTCGAAGGCGTCGCGCGTGACGAACGACGACGGGATCGCGCCGGCCCAGCACGACGGAAACAGCGACCACCCGAAACGCTTGGCGGCATCGATGAAACCGGCCACCGGAATGTTGATCCCGCTCAATTGCTCGACCATCGCCGCGCCGCGCACAAAGGCGGGAAACGAATCGCCGCGCGAGAATGCGGCCCAGTCGGCCAAGCTCGGCGCGAAGGTATTGGTTTCGTGTTGGTAGCCGGCGATCAGCACTTGCGCCATGTTCAGTCACTCGGGGTTTGCATACACTGCGGTGCAGCCCGGGCCGGACACGCGCAACAAGGACGCCCAGTGTACGCAGGCGCAGACAACGCCGCGCCACGCGCAGGGCGCCGAGACTCCCCCTCAGACGAATTCGGAACCTTTGGAGAAAACGATGAAGAAGCACACTCTGTTGTTCGCCGCCGTGTCGGCATGGGCCGCCTTTGGCCTGGCGCTGGCATTGCCGGCACCGTCGCACGCGCAGGCCTGGCCGACCAAGACGGTGACGCTCGTGATTCCGTTCGCCGCGGGCGGCCCGACCGATGTGATGGGGCGCACGCTGTCGGTGGCGCTCACGAAGAACCTCGGGCAGTCGGTGGTCGTGGAAAACAAGGTCGGCGCCGGCGGCACCATCGCGGCGGGCCATGTCGCGAAGTCGGCGCCCGACGGCTACACCTTTTTCCTGCACCACAACGGCATGGCGAGTTCGACCGCGCTCTACCGCAAGCTCGCGTTCAACCCGCTCACTGATTTCGAATACGTGAGCCAGGTGGCCGACGTTCCGATGACGATGCTCGCGCGCAAGGATTTCCCGGCCGCCACCTTCCCGGAAATGATCGCCTACATCAAAGCGAACGCGGCCAAGATCAATCTGGCCAACGCGGGCCTCGGCGCTGTGTCGCACCTGTGCGGCATGCTGTTCCAGCAGGCCATCGGCGTCGATCTGCAGACGATTCCGTTCCAGGGCACGGCGCCGGCGCTGAACGCGCTGCTGGGCAGCCAGGTCGACGTGATGTGCGACCAGACGACGCAGACCATTCCGCACATCAAGGCCGGCTCGGTGAAGTTCTACGGCGTCACGACGAAGCAGCGCATCAAGGCGCTGCCCGACGCGCCCACGCTGCATGAGCAGGGCTTGAAGGACTTCGAGATGGTGGTGTGGCACGGCATTTACGCGCCCAAGGGCACGCCGGCCGACATCACCGCCAAGATGAACACGGCATTGCGCGCGGCGCTGAAAGACCCCGACGTGATGGCGCGCTTCGCCGAACTCGGCGCCGAGATCGTTCCCGAATCGAAGCAGACACCGGCCGGCCTGCAGACCTGGTTGAAGAGCGAGATCGATCGGCTCGGGCCGCTGATCCGCGCCGCGGGCAAGTTCGCCGATTGAGCGCCTGATGCCCGGCGGCGCGCCGGGCGACGCGGCGGCCCGGCGCTGCCGGAACTGTGCAGGCGGTCGCTACCGTTGCACGGGTCTCCAATCCGGCATCGAACCCCATTCCTGCAGGAAATACGGGTAGCCGCGCGTCACCGCCACGAGTTCGTCAAGCGCCGCATCGGTGAAGTCGACGCCCTGCACACGCACTGGGCCGCGCAGGGCGTCTGTCGCGTCGTCGGGGGTCAAGGAGCCAACGGGAGGATAGGTGAAGAGCCGTTCGGCGTAGGACTTCGCGCGGCCGGCCAAGCCCACGAGCTGGGGCAAGCCGCCGCCCACCTGAGTGACCCGACAAAGCTGCGCAGCGCGCGCAGGCCCCGCTTGACCTTGTGGTTGACGCCGGCCATCGCGTCGAGGTGATAGAGGACCTCGCGCAATGGCGGCACCAGCATTTCCGGCAGCGTGCGGCGTTCCGTGGCCTCAACTCTTCCATCAGCGAAAGTAACCGCTAACAATCACTGGGTGTCACGCCGCTCCAAACGCGAATCCCCGCCCCGGCGCGGCGGCAAAGAGGGCTTTCGTGTACTCGTGCTGCGGCGCGCCGAAGACTCGGTGCGCGGGGCCGTATTCAACGATCCGCCCCTGCGACATCACCGCGAGCTGGTCGCAGACTTGCGACGCGACGCGCAGGTCGTGGGTGATGAACAGCATCGCCAGGTTCAGGCGCGAGCGGATCTCCTCGAACAGTTGCAGCACCTGGGCTTGCACTGACACGTCGAGCGCGGAGACGGCTTCGTCGGCGATCAGCAGCTCGGGCTCCATCATCAGCGCGCGCGCGATGCAGATGCGCTGGCGCTGGCCGCCGGAAAACTGGTGCGGGTAACGCTGCATCGCGCCCTCGTCCATGCGCACCAGGTCGAGCAGCGATCGCGCCTTGGCGAGCGCCGCGTCGCGCGCCAGGCCGTAGTTCATCGGCCCCTCGATCAGCGCTTCGCCGACGGTGCGCCGCGGGTTCAGCGATCGGTACGGGTCCTGGAACACGATCTGCACGCGCTTGCGCAGCGGGCGCAAGGTCGCCGCGTTCATCATCGCGATGTCGGTGCCTGCGTCTGCCTGGCCGCCGCCGAGCAGCACCGAGCCTCCGCTTGGGTCGATCAGGCGCACGATGCAGCGCGCGACCGTCGACTTGCCCGAGCCCGATTCGCCGACGATGCCCAGCGTCTGGCCACGGCGGATTTCGAAGTCAACATCGGCCGCGGCGTGCACCGTGCGGCGCTTGCCGAACCAGCTGCTGTCGTGATACGTCTTGGCCAGGCCCTTGACGCGCAACACGACCGGGGCGTTCGGGTCGCTCGGCCGCTCTTTGAGTTGCAATGTCGGCACCGCCGCCATCAGCATGCGCGTGTAGTCGTGTCGCGGGCGTTGCAGCACCTCAATCTTCGAGCCGATCTCGACCAGATCGCCCAGGCGCAACACAGCGACGCGCTGAGCCACTTCCGCAACGACACCGAAATCGTGCGTGATGAACAGCACCCCGGTACCGTGCTTGGCTTGCAGGTCGAGCACCAGCTTGAGGATCTGCGCCTGCGTCGTCACGTCGAGTGCCGTGGTCGGTTCGTCGGCGATGAGCAGCACCGGTTCGAGCACGAGGGCCATCGCGATCATGATGCGCTGGCGCTGCCCGCCCGAGAGCTGGTGCGGGTAACTCGCGAGCATGCGCTCGGGGTCCGGGAGCAGCACTTCCTGAACGATGGCGAGCACCTTGGCGCGGCGCTCGGCGTGGCTGAGTTGGGTGTGCTGGCGCAACACTTCGTCGATCTGGTCGCCGCAGGTCATCACCGGGTTCAGCGCCGTCATCGGCTCCTGGAAGATCATTGCCATGCGCGTCGCGCGCAGCTCGCGCAAGCGCGACAGCGGTGCGTGCGTGATGTCCTCGCCTTGCAGCACGATGCGCCCGGCGCTGACCGGCAGCGCCTTGGGCAGCAGGCCCATCACGCCCTGCGCGATGACCGATTTGCCCGAACCCGATTCGCCGACCAGGCAGACGATTTCGCCCGGCTGCACGCTGAACGACACCTTGCGCACCGCGGTCGCGCGGTCGCTGCCGGGGGGCAAGTCGATCGTGAGGCCTTGCACCTCGAGGATGGCTGCGCTCATCTCACCTCGCCCCCGTTATCGGGGGAGACCGGGTTTTGCTCCCTCTCCCTTCGGGAGAGGGCCGGGGTGAGGGGCAACGAGGCGCGCCGCCGATCGTCGCAGCCATTCAAACCCGCTTCGCCATCTTCGGATCCAGCGTATCCCGCAGCCCGTCACCGAGGATGTTCACCGCCAGCACCGTCACGGCAAGAAAAATCCCGGGAAAGAAGATGTTGTGCGGGTACTCGTTGAACTGGGCGCGGCCTTCGGCCCTCACGTTGCCCCAGGTCGGGATGTCGGGCGGCAGCCCGACGCCGAGGAACGACAGGATCGCCTCGGTCAGGATGCCCGAGGCGCAGATGAAGGTCCCCTGCACCACCAGCGGCGCGACGCAGTTCGGCAGAATGTGGCGCAGCATGATCAGCAGCGTCGGTGTGCCGAGCGAGATCGCGGCTTCGACATACGGCTCTTCGCGGATCGTCAGCACCAGCGAACGTACCAGCCGCGTCACGCGAGGGATCTCGGGGATCGCGATCGCCACCACCACCGTCATCAGTGAACCGCGCCACATCGCGACCAGCGCGATCGCGATCAGGATCGCCGGAATCGCCATCACGCCGTCCATCAAGCGCATCAGCAAGCCGTCGAGCCGGCGCAGGTAGCCGGCCATCAGGCCGAAGGCGATGCCGAAGGCCATCGC
>JANOLA010000191.1:0-1882 GCA_031419535.1 Burkholderiales bacterium
GACTCTCACGAGCGCACGCTGACGATTTCAGTCGCCCCGCTCATTCCAGCACCTCCCGCGCATCGCAGATGAAGCCGCGCAGCGCGGACGCCGCCACTGTGTACGGCGAGGCGAGGAACACGCGCGTGTTCGCCGAGCCCATGCGCCCCTTGAAGTTGCGCGCGGTGGACGAGACGACGCTGCTACCTTCGGGTATCGCTTGGCCGTGGCCGGCGCAGGCGCCGCAGGCGCTGGGCAGCAGCGTCGCGCCGGCTTCGACCAGGCGCCGCAGAATGCCGTCGCGCTCGGCGAGTTGGCGGTCGCGCTCGCTCGCCGGGGCGATCAGCAGTTTCACGTGGGAGGCGACGTGAAAGCCGGCGAGCACCTGGGCGGCGGCACGCAGGTCGTCGATCTTCGCGCCGGTGCACGCGCCGATGTAGGCGACGTCGATGCGCGTGGGCTCGAGGTCGTCGACCGAGCGCACGTTCGCCGGGCTGCCCGGCAGCGCGACTTGCGGCGCGAGCGTCGAGGCGTCGAAATGGTGGAAGGCGCCGGGGGCGTCTTCGTCGCTGGCCCAGCGGTCCACCTCGATTTGCTGCTTGCCGGTCGCGGCGAGCCAGGCGTGGGTCGTCAGGTCGGGTGCGATCAGCCCGGTCTGCGCGCCGAGCTCGGCGCTCATGTTGCACAGCGTCATGCGCCCGGGCATGCCGAGCGCTTGCACGGCTTCACCGCAGTATTCGATGGCGGCGTACTGCGCGCCGTTCAAACCGAAGCGACCGAGCATCGCCAGCGCCATGTCCTTGGCACTCACGCCGAGGCCCAGGCGCCCGCTCCAGCGCATGAACATCGTCTGCGGAACCTTCAACCAGATCTCGCCCGTGCTCACCACGCCCAGCAGGTCGGTCTCGCCCACCCCGAACACATAGGCGCCGAACGCGCCGCCGGTGGTGGCGTGCGAATCGCCGCCCACGCAAAACATGCCGGGGCGGATGTGCCCGTGTTGCGGCACGACGACATGGCTGATGCCGATCGAGTCGTAGACATGCGGCAGGCGCTGCTCCGTCGCCCAGTCGCGGGCCTCGCGCACGAGGCGGCGCGATTCGTCGTCCAGCTCGGGCACGTGGTGGTCGATGACGAGCACGACCTTGTTCTTGTCCCAGACCGGCGCGCCGAGGTCCTTCAGCATCGGCGCGAGGCGGCGTGGTCCGCTCGAGTCATGAAAGACCGCGAGGTCGACCTGGCAGTTGACGATTTCCCCCGGCGCCACATGGTCGCGTCCAGCGGCGCGTGCCACCAGTTTTTGCGCCAGCGTGCTGGGCGCAATTTCGGCCGGGCGCCGCGCGCGCCCGGGGCGCACCAGGGTGGCCTGGGAATTCATCGGCTGCGGCTAATGCAGCGGGTGGAGCGGATCGGGCGAATGAAGCGTTCCTCCGCTGGAACCTGCGCGAAACCCCGCATGCAAACCGGGGAAACGGGGACAGCGGTAAATCCAGTGGATGCTTCGGTTGGGGGCATGGGCCGCGAGGTTGCAGGGGTTACATCGACTTGTCAAGACACTTGAGTGAGTGTAGGGGCAGCCGTTGCCGGGCCGCATCGGCGCGCCTGGCCCAGGGCCAGCGGCCGCTGGCACTACCATCGGCGCTGGCGCGAGGGTCGCGCCGCCCGGCCTGCGCGCTCGGCCGATCACGGACTGAAGGAGCTTCCATGAAACGTCGCCAGTTGCTGCTTTGCGCCGCGCCAGCGCTTGGCCCCGCACTCGGCCTGATCCCGCTCGCCCAGGCCCAGGCGTACCCTTCGAAGCCGCTGCGCTACATCGTGCCGGTGGCGGCGGGCGGGGGCAACGACTTCATCGGCCGCACCGTCACGGAACGCTGGGGGCGCCAGCTCGGTCAGACCTTCGTCG
>JANOLA010000192.1:0-1905 GCA_031419535.1 Burkholderiales bacterium
AGCGGTCACCCCTCACTTTTTCAACCAAGGAATCTGTTCATGAAACTCATGCGCCATGGCCGCAAGGGCAGCGAAAAGCCCGCACTCGTCGACTCGCAAGGCAAGGTGCGCGACCTTTCCTCCGTGCTGCCCGACATCACGACGCAAACGCTTACGCCGGCCGGCTTGCAGCGCTTGCGCGAAGTGAAGGTCGACAGCCTGCCGGTCGTCGCGAACCCCGGGCGCGTTGCGCCGCCATGGAGCGGCTGCGAAAAGTTCGTCGCCGTCGGCCTGAACTATTCGGACCACGCCGCCGAGACCGGTAACCCGATCCCAAAGGAACCGATTCTGTTCATGAAGACGACGAGCTGCATCGTCGGCTGCAATGACGCGGTGGTGCTGCCCAAGGGCTCGGTGAAGAGCGACTGGGAAATCGAACTCGGCATCGTGATCGGCTCGAAGGCGCGCTATGTGTCGAAGGCCGACGCGCTGAAATACGTGGCAGGCTACTGCGTCGTCAACGACGTGTCGGAACGCGAATACCAGCTCGAGCGCGGCAGCCAGTGGGACAAGGGCAAGGGCTGCGACACCTTCGGCCCCATCGGCCCGTGGCTGGTGACGCCCGATGAAGTACCGGATCCGCAGAACCTGGCGATGTGGCTCGACTTGAACGGCAAGCGCGTGCAAAACGGCAGCACGAAGACGATGATTTTCGGCGTGGCGCATCTGGTGAGCTACATCAGCGAGTTCATGACGCTCAACCCCGGCGACCTGATCACCACGGGCACGCCCCCCGGCGTGGGCCTGGGCATGAAGCCGCCGTTGTACCTGAAGGCCGGCGACACGATGAAGCTGTGGATCCAGGGCCTGGGCGAGCAGAACCAGATGGTGCATGCCTGGAACCCGGAGTTGATCGACAACTGAGCTGGCCGCTGCACCCGCCCACAGGAGCTTCGCCATGACCGCGCCACAGTCACCGATCATCCGCATCCACGCGGCCGACAACGTGGTGATCGCGCGCCATCAATTGGTGGGCGGCACGGCGCTGCCGGGCGAACGCGTCACCGTCAGCGGCCTCATTCCGCCGGGCCACAAGCTCGCGGTGCGGGCCATCGCCAAGGGTGAGGCCGTGCGGCGCTACAACCAGATCATCGGCACCGCCAAGAACGACATCGCGCCGGGCCAGCATGTGCACACGCACAACCTGGAGTTCAGCCACTTCGCGCGCGACTATGCGGCGGGCCAGGGCGCGCAGCCGACCGCGTACGTCGACCGGCCCGCCACGTTCCAGGGCATTCGCCGCGCCGATGGGCGCATCGCCACACGCAACTATGTCGGCGTGCTGACGTCGGTGAATTGCTCGGCCACGGCGGCGCGCGCGATTGCCGACCACTTCCGGCGCGACATCCACCCCGAAGCGTTGGCGGCGTTCCCGAATGTCGACGGTGTCGTCGCCCTCACCCACGGCGGCGGCTGCGCCACGGCGAGCGACGGCGAGCCGCTGCAACTGCTGCGGCGCACGCTCGGCGGTTATGCGCGCCACCCCAACTTCTCGGCGATCCTCGTCGTGGGCCTGGGTTGCGAGACGAACCAGATCGCGGGGCTGATGGAACAAGAAGGCCTGAGCTCCGGCACCGCGCTGCACACCTTCAACATCCAGGAAACCGGTGGCACGAGGAAGACGGTGGCGCATGGCATCGAACTCATCACCTGGTTGCTCGAAGAAGCGAACAAGGTGAAGCGCGAGCCGGTGAGCGCGAGCCACATCACGGTGGGCCTGCAATGCGGCGGGTCGGACGGCTACTCGGGCATCAGCGCGAACCCGGCGCTCGGCGCCGCGGTCGACCGGCTCGTGCGCCACGGCGGCACGGCGATCTTGTCGGAAACGCCCGAGGTCTACGGCGGCGAACACCTGCTGACGCGCCG
>JANOLA010000193.1:0-2180 GCA_031419535.1 Burkholderiales bacterium
TCGGCATCGGCACGCGCATGAACCCACTGCGCAGCGCCGACGCGCTGTGCGCTTTCCTGGTCGATGCGGCCCAGCAGCTTTGTTCGCCCAGGCGCACGCTGCTGGTTCTGGAAACGCCCACCGGCCTGCAGATTGCCGGCAGCCATCTGCCGCGCGGCGAAACCGCGCCTAAGCTGCTGGCCGCCGTGACGCCCTGGTTGCAACAGGCGCGCGATGAAGGCGCCGCCGCACTGCACATCGGCCCGCCGGGCGCGGCGCCTGCCGACCAACGCTGCTGCATCGTTGCCCCGTTGCTCGGCCCGGAGGCTTCGCTGGGCTTTCTCTACTGCGACATCGAAGGCCGCTTCGGCCGTTGGAGTGAGCTTGAACGCGACCAGCTCGCGTTGCTCGCCTCCCATGCGGCGTTGGCGCTGGCGAACCTGCGCCTGGTCAGCGTGGCCACGCAAGCGCTGGAGCAGCAAAAAGCCAGCGCCGACATCCTGCGCGTCATCAGCGAGTCGCCCACCGACGTGCAGCCGGTGTTCCGCGCCATCGTCGGCGCGGCGCTGCGGCTGGCCGGTGCGTCGATGGCCGGTGTGGCGCGCGTGGAAGGCCAAACGTTCCGCACGATGGCGATTGCCCGCCCGGGCGAGCCGGTCGGCGGCCCCTTCCCCGACTTGACCCCGATCGACCCGAACCAGAACTTCCCGTCGCAGGTGTTCGCCAGCAAGCAGATGGTGCAGATCCCGGACCTGCTGGCCATTGAGCTGCCGCCGCACGAGCAACGCGTGCAGGCCAAGCAGGGGTTTCGCTCCCTCGTGCTGCTGCCCATGCTGCGTGACCGCGAGGTCATCGGCGGGCTGATCGTCGCGCGCAACGTGCCGGGCGAATTCAGCGCCAAGGAGATCGCGCTGCTGCAGGCGTTCGCCCACCAGGCGACCATCGCGATCGAAAACGTTCGGCAGTTCAGCGAGACGCAGGCAGCGCTGGAGCAGCAAGAAGCAACCGCCGACATCCTGCGCGTCATCAGCAGTTCGGTGGCCGACACGCAACCCGTGTTCGACAAGATTCTCGACAGTTGCAAGCACCTGTTCGGCGGCGACGAGCTCGACGTGCTGCTCGTCGACGAGCAAGGCATGCTGCAGGTGGCCGCCTATGTGGGCAAGGCGCGCGACACGATCATGGCCACCTTCCCGGCGCCGCTGGCGGGCTCGGCGCCCGGCCGCGCCATCACCGAGCGGCGCGTCGTGCACTACGCCGACGTGCTGAACAACCCCGACACGCCGCCCGTGCTGCGCCGCATGGGCCAGGCCGTCGGCTACCACTCGGTGGCCTTCGCGCCGATGCTGTGGGAAGAGCGCGGCATCGGCGTGATCGGCGTGGCGCGTTCGCGCGGTGCGTTCAGCGACAAGGAACTCGCGCTGCTGCAGACCTTCGCCGACCAGGCCGTGATTGCGATCCAGAACGCGCGGCTGTTCCGCGAGACGCAGGAGGCGCTGGAGCAGCAGCAGGCATCGGCCGACGTGCTGAGCGTCATCAGCAGTTCGGTGGCCGACACCGCGCCGGTGTTCGAGCGCATCTTGGACAGCTGCGAACGCCTTTTCGGCACCGACCAGGTGGCTATCTGCATGGTGCACGACGACGGCCAGGTGCATGCGCGCGCGGTGCGCGGCACGGTCATCACGAAGATGATGTCGGTGCTGCCGCAGCCCATCGAGCAGACGGCCACCGGCCGCGCCTTCCGCCAGCGCAGCGCGGTCCACATTGCCGATGCGGCCGGTGAGCCCAACCTGCCGCAGACGATTCGCGACGCGGTGGTGCGGTTGGGCAACTATTCCTGCGTGTTCGCGCCCATGATGTGGGAGCAGCAGGGCATCGGCTCGATCTGCGTGACACGGCAGCCGCCCATGCCCTTCACCGCGAAGGAGATCGCGCTGCTCGCCACCTTCGCTGACCAGGCCGTCATCGCGATCCAGAACGCGCGGCTGTTCAATGAGACGAAGGAAGCGCTGGCACGCCAGACCGCCACCGCCGAGATGCTGCGCGTCATCAGCGGCTCGCCCACCGACGTGCAGCCAGTGTTCGACGCGATCGTCACCACCGCGGTGCGGCTGCTCGACTGCGACTCGACCTTTGTGATGCGCCGCGACGGCGCCACGTTCACGGTCGAAGCCGCGGCCACGCCGGCCGGCCTGATGGGC
>JANOLA010000194.1:0-2522 GCA_031419535.1 Burkholderiales bacterium
CGTTGTCGGCGACGGTGCCGGTCATCGGCCCGAGGTGGTCGATCGTCGCCTCGATCGGCATCGCGCCGGTGTAGGGAACGAGGCCGTGCGTCGGCTTCATGCCGTACACGCCGCACCAGCCGGCGGGCATGCGGATCGAGCCGCCCTGGTCGCCGCCGATCGCCATCTCGATCTCGCCCGCGCCCACCAGCGCCGCCGAACCCGACGATGAGCCGCCCGCCGCATAACCATAGCGGTACGGGTTGTGCACCGGGCCGGCTGCCGACGTGTGGCTGCCGCCCGAGAGGCAGAAGTATTCGCAGTGCGCCTTGCCGGCGATCGTGCCGCCGGCGTCGAGGATGCGCGTGACGAGCGTGGCGTCGATGTCGGGCACGTAGCCTTCGAGGGAGGACGCGCCCGACATCGACGCCACACTCGTGACGCGCATTCTGGACGCCGGTGGCACCATCGCCGGCAAGGCGCACTGCGAATACTTCTGTCTCTCGGGCGGCAGCCACACGTCGGCGGCGGGCCCGGTGCACAACCCGTACCGCTACGGTTATGCGGCGGGCGGCTCGTCGTCGGGCTCGGCAGCACTGGTGGGCGCGGGCGAGATCGAGATGGCGATCGGCGGCGACCAAGGCGGCTCGATCCGCATGCCCGCCGGCTGGTGCGGCGTGTACGGCATGAAGCCGACGCACGGCCTCGTGCCCTACACGGGCGTGATGCCGATCGAGTCGACGATCGACCACGCCGGCCCGCTGACATCGACCGTGGCCGACAACGCGTTGCTGTTAGAGGTGATCGCCGGCCCGGACGGACTGGACCCGCGCCAATACAACGTTCGAGTGGACAAGTACACGGCGGCACTCGGCCGCGGCGTGGCCGGCATGCGCATCGGCGTGCTGACGGAAGGCTTCAACCATGAGAACAGCGAGGCGGACGTCGACCAGAAAGTGCGTGAAGCCGCCAAACGCCTGCGCGACCTGGGCGCGACGGTGGAAGACGTGTCGATCCCGATGCACCGCGACGGCCCTGCCATCTGGACGCCGATCGCGCTGGAAGGCCTGATGGCGCAGATGATGCACGGCAACGGCATGGGCTTCAACTGGAAGGGCCTGTACACGACGAGCTTGCTCGACGCTCATGCGAACTGGCGCGCGCGCGCCAACGAGCTGTCACGCACGCTGAAGATTTCGATGTTCGCCGGCGAATACTTCATGCGCAACTACCGCGGCCACTTCTACGCGAAGGCGCAGAACCTGAGTCGTGTGCTCGCCAAGAGTTACGACGACGCGCTCGGGCGCTTCGACCTGCTGCTGATGCCCACCCTGCCGATGAAGGCCACGCCGATCCCACCCGCCAACGCCCCGCTCGCGCTGTGGTGCCAGCGCGGCTTCGAGATGCTGGCCAACACCTGCCCGTTCGACGTGACCGGCCACCCCGCAATGAGCGTGCCTTGCGGCCTGAGCAATGGCCTTCCGGTGGGTATGCAATTGGTGGGCAAGCATTACGCCGAGTCGGCGATCTACCGCGCTGCCCACGCGTTCGAGCAGACCGGCGACTGGCGCAAGTATTGATTCTGCTTTCGCGATGAACCTCGCAGCACGCAACCCCTTCAGCTCCGGCTGGGTGCGCGGCGGCGCCGACGAGCGCCTGCGTCCGCAGGGCACTCTGTCGTATGTGTCCGGCGCCACCGACGACCCGCTGCGCTTTCGCACCATCTCCCAAGCGCTGGACAGATGCATAGCGAAACACGGCTCGCGCGATGCGGCGATCTTCGCCGCCGACGGCGTCACGCTGTCGTGGTACGACTTGCAGCGCCGCTCCGATGAAGTGGCCGCGGCCTTGCTCGCGCTGGGCATCCGAAGAGGCAACCGGGTCGGCATCTGGTCGCCGAACCGCGTGGAGTGGCTGCTTGCGCAGTTCGGCACGGCGCGCATCGGCGCGATTCTGGTCAACATCAACCCGGCGTACCGAAGTTCGGAACTCGAATACGCGCTGAACAAGGTGCGTTGCCGCGCGCTCATCATGGCGCGTTCCTTGAAATCGAGTGACTACCTCGGCATCCTGAAGAGCCTGGCCCCGGAGCTGGAGCGCCCCGGCACCGAACCGATTCTCGAATCGCGCCGTCTCCCGCACTTGAAGCACGTGATCGTGCTCGACGACCCCGCCAAGCCCGGCCCGGTGCCGGCGCGCGCGCAGCGCTTCGGCGACTTCATTCGCAACGCCGGCCCCGCGCACAAACGGCGACTGCCGGCGCTCGCCGCCGAGCTCGACCCCGACGACGCCATCAACATCCAGTTCACGAGCGGCACCACCGGCTCACCGAAAGGCGCGACGCTGTCGCACTTCAACATCGTGAACAACGCGCGCTACTGCGCCGACGCGATGGCGCTCACCGAGAAGGACCGCCTGTGCATCCCCGTGCCGCTGTACCACTGTTTCGGCATGGTGCTGGGCGCGCTGTGCTGCGTGGCGAGCGGCGCGACGATGGTGTTCCCCGGCGAAAGCTTCGACGCGGCGCAGACGATCGCCGCGAT
>JANOLA010000195.1:0-2851 GCA_031419535.1 Burkholderiales bacterium
CAACCCGGTAATCAAAGTTTTCCACAGCCGCCTGATCGCCGCAGGCAAGCCCAAGAAGGTGGCCATCGTGGCTTGCATGCGCAAGCTGTTGACCATCCTCAATGCGATGCTCAGAGACCAAACGATGTGGGACCCCACACGGCATCTTCAGACCTCAAAAAGTGCTTGACTTTGAACACAGTTGCTCTCCCGCTGGCGGGAGAGGGTTGGGGTGAGGGCCTTGGCGTTCACATCAAGGGCAGGCCGGCACGTCGCGCGAACCCATCTTGAAGTCGGCTGCGCTCATGCCCAGCATCTGATCGACGTTGTCGACTTTCCGGTGCACTTTGTTGTACAGGTTGCCCTGCGCGTCTTTCACGACTTCCGTGACGAAGGTCGAACCGATGGCTTGCCGATTCCCGTCCAGCCGCACGTCGCCGGTCGGCGTCTTCAGCACCATCTTCGACAAGGCGTCGCGGTATTTCGCCTGGCCGCCGGAGAGATCGCCGTTCACCGCGGCGAGACCATCGAGCGCGGCCTTCATGTTCATGTAGTACACGTAGGCGAACAGGCTCGGGCTCGGGAAGCCGCCGGCCGAGACCGGATAGGTCTTCTGATAGTCGGCGACAAAAGCCTTCCACTCGGCGCCTTCATAACGGTCAGCCACCGGCCCGGCGGACAGCGTGCCGACCAGCGAATCGCGGCGCTTGCCCTTGTAGTTGAGGATGTCCTGGCTCACCGTGATCGAACCGCCGACGATCGGCTTGTCGCCGCCGGCGTTTTCATACTGCGTCAGGAAGTTCACCGCGTCCGCACCGCCGAGCACGACGAGCAGCGCGTCGACGTCTTTCGGAATCTTCGCGATCACGGACGAGTAGTCCTTGCCACCCAGCGGCACCCAGGCTTTCTCGGGTACCTTGCCGCCGAGCTTGCAGTACTCCGACATGAAGCCCTGCACTTGCGAATAGGGGAACGCGTAGTCCTCGGCGATCACCATGACACGCTTGTAGCCCCTGTCGAGCGTGGCCTTGCCCAGCCCCACCATCCACTGCGCGCCTTCCGTGTTGAAGCGGAAGAAGTTCGGGCTCGGGTTCACGAGCGTCGCTGCCTGTGCGCCCGACGAACCGTTGATGAACGTGATGTTCGGCTGCGTCTTGGAATAGTCCTTCACGGCAATGCCTTCGCCGCCGGACAGCGGGCCGACCATGATGTCGACCTTGTCTTGTTCGACGAGTTTGCGCGTTGCGTTCACGGCCACGTCGGGCTTGGCGTCGCTCGAGGCCTTGATGATCTCGATCTTGCGCCCGGCCACCACGCCGCCGCGCTCTTTCACGGCGAGTTCGGCGCCGCGCATGCCGTCGGCGCCGCCGGCAGCGAAGGGCCCTTCCAGCGTGGCGAGCAGGCCGATCTTCACCGGCTGGCCTTGCGCCCAGGCGCTGCCCATCATGGCGGCGATTGCCGCTGCGCCTATCACTGAACGGGCGGCCGAGCGCATCAGAATTCGTTTGGTCACTTTCACTTCAGTCTCCTTTGGAGGTTAAGGTGTGGCCACCGAAGCGCGAGCGAAACATCGCCCACAGTCCAAGCAAGCCGTCGGGGGAAAACAGCACGATGGCGAGGAACACGCCACCGATCACGAGATTGAAACGCTCTCTGTCGATCATGTCGATCGCAAAGGTTTGCAGCAGCACAAAGGTGAGCGCGCCGAGAAACGCGCCGATCGGATGCTTCATGCCGCCGAGCACGGCGATGATGAGGATGTTGATGAGCCAGCTCGTTCCCACCGAGCCCGGCGTCATCAGCGCGTTGTACCAGGCGACGCCGATGCCCGCGACCGCGGCAATCAAGCCCGCCAGCGCATACGCCGCGACCCGGTGTGCGACGACGTGAAAGCCCAAAGCCGCCATGCGCCGCGGGTTGTCGCGGGTCCCTTGCAGGGCGATGCCGAACGGCGTGCGCACGACATAGCGCACCAGAAAGTAAGCCGCGAGCGCCCAGAACAACACCAGGAAGTAAAACGGCACGGGCTCGCGCCAGCCGATGCCGAACACGGTGGGCGGCTTCAATTCGCGCAGGCCCTGGAAGCCGTTGAAGATGCTGTAGTTCTGCAGCACCAGGTAATAGAACGCGACGCCGATCGCGAGCGTGATCATGATCGTGTAGATGCCGTCGGTGCGCACCGAGAGCCAGCCGATCAGCGTGGCGCAGATCACCGCGATGGTTATTGCAAACGGCACCGCCACCCACCACGGCCAGGCCAAGCTGATCTCGGGGCTGCTGCTGGTGCCCAGCACCGCGAGCGCGTAGCCGGAGATTCCGGCCACCGTCATCTGTGCGAGCGACACGATGCCGCCGTAGCCGGCGAGGAAGGTCAGCGACAAGGCCACCATGCCGAGCAGCAGCGATTGCGTCGCGACCTGGAACGTGAGGAACGGCGTGGCGACGAAGGGAAACAACAGCACCAGCAGGCCAACGAAGACGTGGCGTGGCGCGAGGGTTCGCCAGAGGAATTTGAGCCAACGCGGTGCGTCGCTGTGGGCGTAGGGGTCGGGGATGGCGATCGTTGTCGGCGCGCTTGTCGATGCGGCCGCGCGCGGGCGCAGCGTCGACAGCGCGCCGGTGTTCATGGCACGGCGCCATTGGGCTGCGCTCATGCTGCCCTCACCCCAGCCCTCTCCCGCGAGCGGGAGAGGGGGAAATCGGCGGACTTTTCGCCTCGGCTTGTTCGGGCACGCACTTCTTCCTCCCTCTCCCTTTGGGAGAGGGCTGGGGCCGAGGCGGGGGTTACGAGCCGCTCGCGGCGAGCCCGCCGAGCGATTCCGGCGTGCAAGCCGGAATGCGCACTGCAAGTGAGGGCGATCTTCATGCCGCC
>JANOLA010000196.1:0-1637 GCA_031419535.1 Burkholderiales bacterium
GCGCGGCGCCGCACCGCGTCGATGTAACGTTCGCCGTCGGGCGGCAAGCCGCTGCGCTGCGACGCCCACATCATCTCGCCGAGGCACTCCATCACCTCGTGCTGCGCTTCGTGCGCCGAGCCGCGGCGCGCAGCGAGCAACTCGAACGCCTGTTTGATGCCGCGTGGCTGGTCGATGCTCACCTGTTCGCTGATCGACAAGTGCATCGACAGGTGCAGGAACGGATTCGTGCGGCCCGCGTCGACATCGAACTGCGCGGCCAGTGCCGCATCGACGTCGCTCAAGTCGGCGTGGTATTCGGGGTGCAGCGCGATCCAATCCGATGCCACGCTTTCCATCGGTGTCAGCGGCGTCCCCTCATGGGTCTTGCGGTAGGTCTCGCAAAAGAAACGCCGCACATCGGCTTGGGAGGGTGCAAACATCGCACAATTCTCGCTCCTGAATTTGCACAATGAGTTTGCCCTTCATCGCCGAGCCGGCCTTTTACTTCATCGCTGTTCCGGCAGTGCTGTTGATGGGGCTTTCGAAAAGCGGCTTCCTGAGCGGCTTCGGGTCGCTTGCCACACCGGTGCTGGCGCTGGTGGTGCCGGTGCCGCAAGCCGCCGCGATCATGCTGCCGTTGCTGTTGGTGATGGATGCGACGGGGTTGCAGCAGCTCTGGCGCGAGCGCGACCGTGTGCTGCTCTGGCTGCTGCTGCCCGCGGGCTTGATGGGCACGGTGCTCGGCACGGTGCTGTTCGGCGCGCTGTCGGCCAAGACAGTGGCCGCGGTGGTCGGTGGCCTGACCTTGTTGTTCCTCGCGCAGCGCCTGGCGTTTGCGCCGCGCGCCGATGCTCCGGCCGCGCCGCGCTGGCTGGGGCGCATGCTCGCGGTGGCGTCGGGTTTCACGAGCTTCGTCGCGCACGCCGGCTCGCCGCCGATCAACGCCTACATGTTGCCGTTGCGCCTGCCCGCGATCACCTACGCGGCGACGATGGCGGTGTTCTTCGCGACGATCAATCTCTCGAAGTGGCTGCCCTACGCGTTCCTCGGGCTGCTGGACGCGCGCAACCTGAGCACCGCGGTGTTGTTGTTGCCGCTCGCGCCGGTGGGAGTGTGGCTCGGCATCTGGCTGGCACGGCGCATCGATGCGCGGTGGTTCTACCGCATCGCCTACACCGGGATGTTTTTCACGGGGGTGAAGTTGCTGTGGGATGGGCTCGCCTGACTGAGCGCGGGCGGCGCACCTGCCGCTACTTCGGCTTCTCGGCGTAAGGCTCGACGATCACGGCGTCCAGCCGGTAGCCGCTCGCACCCATCGCGGTATCCGACTTCGCAGCCTTGAGCGTGCCGCTCACCCACACCGTGTCCATCGAACGAAAGCCCTTCGCGGCGCTGCGTGGCACCACGTGCACGATCTGGTTCGCCGGGGGCGGTGGCGTGTGGATGCAGGCGCCGAAGTAGGGCACGAGCAGGAACTCTTTCAGGCCGGTCGTGCTGTCGTCCAGCGGCACCACGTAGCCGGGAATGCGCACCGACTGGCCGTTCATCTTCGGGTTCACCGGGGCGTTGTCCCAGAACTCGCGCATGCGCTTCATCATGTCGGCGGCGCGCGGGTCGGCGTCGGACAGGCCGGCGAAGTTCATCTCCTTCATTTC
>JANOLA010000197.1:0-2956 GCA_031419535.1 Burkholderiales bacterium
GCCTAAGTTGGTGTCGAGCATGCGGCCCTTCCACTTGCGCACGCGGCCGGCGACGATCACGGTCTCGACGTTGCTGCGCTCCATCAGCGAGACCACGGCGCCGGGCACATGGTTCAGCGGCGCGACGTTGATCGCCTCGGCATCCAGGATGATGATGTCGGCTTCTTTGCCCGGCGTGAGCGAGCCGACCTTCTTGTCGAGCTTCAGATCGCGCGCGCCGTTCATGGTGGCCCAGCCCAGCACGTCGCGCGTGGTGAGCAACTTCGGCGGGGCGGTCGGCGGGGGACCGCTTTCGCCCAGCGCGCGGCCGTTGATGAACATCTTCTGCACCGCCATCGCGGTGCGCATCTGGGTGAACATGTCGGCCGTGAGCGTGCACTCAACGTCGCTCGACAACGACGGCCGAAAGCCCAGGTCGATGGCTTTCTGGAGCGGCGGTGTGCCGTGGCGCATGTTCATCTCGATCGGCACCGCCAGCGAGACGCCGACGCCAGCGTCGCGCGCCTTCTGCCACGCCATGTCGGACATGCCGGTCATGTGGATGAACAGATTGTCCGCAGTGAACGCACCCGCCGTCGCCAGGGCATCGAAGGTATCGCGCATGCCGAAGGTGCCGACGATGTGCGCCGCAACCGGAATACCCAACTCGCGGCCGATCGCCCATGCTTTTTCGTGACCCGTCAAGTAGATCTCGCCGCCCATGAACATCGACAGCAGTTGGTCGCTGCTGCTGAAGTGCTTGAGCTTGATGCGCCGCGCGTCCGCCGGGTACTCATTGCCGGGGTTCGTTCCCAGAATCGC
Organism: Burkholderiales bacterium; assembly: GCA_031419535.1. Classification (GTDB taxonomy): domain Bacteria; phylum Pseudomonadota; class Gammaproteobacteria; order Burkholderiales; family Burkholderiaceae_C; genus JAEMQF01. The sequence goes on from JANOLA010000197.1 coordinate 802, forward strand.
CGCACCAGCGCTCTCGAAGAAGCCGAACACGGCGCGGACCTTGGCGTCGCGAAGGGCCTGGATCGTGGTGTCGCTGTGCAGCTGGGAGTGGTGGATCTGCGAGATGTCGTGCACCGTCGTCACGCCCGCGTCGAGCTGGCTGAGCGCGCCGAACAGGGTGCTGATGTAGACGTCTTGCGGGCGGTACACCGGTGCGAAGCCAAGCAGAATTCGCTGGAAGTAGTTGTTCGCGACCCTCGTGTCCAGGCCGTCGAAGAGCAAGCCGTCGGCGAGAAAGCTGCGCAACGCGGTTTCGAAAAGATGGTGGTGCGTGTCGACGAAACCGGGCATCACGATGCGCCCGCGTGCGTCAATCTCCCCTGCACCGTCGGCGCTTAGATTGCGTCCGACCGCGAGGATTTTCTTGCCCTCGACCAGCACGTCGGCTTTTTCGAAGTCGCCCACTTTCGGGTCCATCGACATCACCGCGCCCCCACGGATCACGTAGCGCCGGTCGCGCCGCCCGCTGTGTTCGAGGGGGCCGTCGTCGTCGCTTGCCGCGGCGGGCCGTGCCGCAAGAAGGTTCAAGCCGCCGGCGGCAAAGCCGGTCGCGGCGCCGGCCTTCAGGAATTTGCGCCGCGCTTGGGAATGGTCCTGCGGGCTGCCTTGGTCACAAAGTCTGCACATCGGATGTCTCCTGGTTTTGAACGGGACGCTTATCGAACGTTTTCTACGCGAACGTCGATTCATTCTGGCGCCGAACCGCGCCGCTGCCTACCGGCGTTACATGAGTGCATTCCCGAGGTTCGGACGGGCGAACCGCCGCAACGCCGGCACCCGCTTCCCGCCAGGTACGCGCCAAGTACGCGCCAAGTACGCGCCAAGTACGCGCCAAGTACGCGCCAAGTACGCGCCAAGTACGCGCCAGGTACGCGCCAGGTACGCGCCAAGTACGCGCCAAGTACGCGCCAAGTGCTGGAAACTCTGTAGAGTCGAGCGCCCGGCTGCGAGCCAGAATGCGAATCGGCTCGCCGGCTGCCCAGGCCGCAATCAATTCTTCATCGGGAGTCCTCATGAAATTTCACCCTGCCCTCAGCACGTTTCTCGCGTGCCTCGCCCTCAGCGCCGGCGCAGATGCGCAAAACATCTCCATCGCCACCGGCGGCACCGGCGGCGTGTACTACCCGCTCGGCGGTGGCATGGCAGCGGCGCTGTCGAAATATGTGCCCGGCATGCAGGCCACGGCCGAAGTCACGGGCGGATCGGTGGACAACCTCAAGCTCATCGGCAGCGGCAAGCCCTATATCGCGCTGACGATGACCGACGCCACGCTCGACGCCTACCGCGGCGAAGACAAGTTCAAGGGCAACAAGGTTCCCGTGCGCACGCTGATGATCCTGTACCCGAATCGCATGCACGTTGTCAGCATCGAAGGCCGCGGTGTGGCGAAGATGGCCGACCTGAAGGGCAAACGCGTCTCGACGGGGTCTCCCGGCAGCGCCACCGAAGTGATGGCGTTTCGCGTGATCGAAGGCGCCGGCCTGGACAAGGACAGCGACATGAAACGCGAGCGCCTCGGCGTCGCCGAATCGGTGAACGCGATCAAGGACGGCAAGATCGACGCCTTCTTCTGGGTCGGCGGCCTGCCCACTGCCGCGGTGACGGACCTGGCGAATACGCCGGGGACGAAGCTGAAGATGATCGACCACGCCGAAGTGGTGGCGCCGATGAACAAGAAGTACGGCAACCTGTATGTGGAAGACGCGATCCCGAAAGACATCTACAAGGGCATGGACGCCGACAACAAACAGGCCACCGTGATGAACATCCTCATCACTCACGAGAACATGGACGACAGAGTCGCCTACAACATCGTCAAGACGATTTTCGACAAGCGCGACGATCTGATCGCCGTGCACAAGGAGGCGATGAACATCAAGCTGGAAAACCAAAAGGCCGGCGCGTCGCCGATTCCGTTCCACCCCGGGGCGCTTAAGTTCTTTGCTGAAAATGGCATCTAGCTCATTTGACGAGGCTCTTGACTCCCTCTCCCGCTTGCGGGAGAGGGTTGGGGTGAGGGTTGTCGCACTCACCCTCACCCCTGCCCTCCCCCGCAAGCGGGAGAGGGTGGAAGACCTGCCCACATGACCCACGACCCGAAGCTCCAGCACCCGGC
>JANOLA010000198.1:0-1866 GCA_031419535.1 Burkholderiales bacterium
CTCGTAGCGATTGCCCGCGGTGTCGAGGTCGCGAAACAGGTAGCCGCTGATCAGCCCATCGATCGCCAAGCCGATCGAGTGATCGGGTTGTATCTCCAGGCCGCCTCGCACCCAGGATTGAGCAAGTTGCGCGTCCGCCTCGCGATGCGGGCTCCAGCCCTGGGCCACCTTCATGACGTGCCACTTGGCCATCCAGATGCGCGGCGCCGCCGAACGTGGGTGCCGCTCCACGAGGTGCTGGAGCATTCCGCGCGAGCGCTCGAAGTCGCTAATCGACAGCCGGTGCATCAAGGCAATCGCCGCGAACAGCAAGGTATAGCTCTCGAGCGTCGGCATGGGCCGGGTGCGGGCGCGTTGCAGTTCGTTCGCGAACATGGCCGCGCCGATTTGTTCGACGATGCCCGCCGTGAACTCGCCGTTCGGCGCGAGCAGGGCCGCAACGCTGTCGGAGGCCTTGCCCGCCCACACCGCGGTGCCGGTGCGCGCGTCGGCCAGCTCCACCGAGGCGTGCAGGCGATTCGACGCGACGCGACACGTGCCCGACACCACGTAGGTGGCATTCAAGTGATCGCGCAGCGCCGCCGGATCGAGCTCGCGGCCACGCAGCGCCGCCGACGACAGCCGCGATATCACGCGCCAGTTCGAGGAGGTGGACAAGGCGGCAATTATGTCGTCGGCAACGATGTCGCCGATGAAGCCCGCGCTCGACTCGCTGGAGACGACTGTCAGCGGAATCACCGCGATCACGGGCAACGCGTCCGCCGCCACGCTGCGGTGTTGAATCACCGGGTCGACACCCGGGGCGCCCACTCGGTAGGCGCGCACCGGCCTGGACAGGTGTTTGAGGTGGCATTCGCCCAGGTCTTCAATGTCCGCGTCGAGGTCCGGCGTGATCCGGTCGCGCAAGTCCGCTGAAATGACGATCTCCCCCGGACCGGCGAGCGTGGTCAGCCTGGCCGCCAGATTCACGCCGCTGCCGTAGATGTCGTGCTGATCGACGATGACATCGGCGACATGCGCGCCGATGCGCAGGCGCATGCAGCGGTCGGCTGGGCGCCCGCGGTTGCCTTCGGCGATGGCGGCCTGCATCTCGATCGCGCACTCGATCGCCGCCAACACCGACTCGAACTCGAGCATCAGGCCGTCGCCAAGGCTTTTGACGAGGCGCGCCGCGTACCGGGGGACGAGCCGGTTCACCACGTCGCCGACGAACACCTGCCAGCGGTGCACCGTGTCTTCTTCGTTCTGCTCCATGAGCCGAACCGATTCGACAACGTCCACCACCACCACCGTGCGCGCGGCACGGCGGTACAGTGGCCAGTCCGCCTCTGTCAGGTTGCGCGGCATCGCGTCGAATCGGGTCTAACGCATCGGCTCATGCTCAATGATCTCCGATTTCCGGCCCAATGCGTCGATTCGGGCGCAACGGTTCAGCAGGTCACCGATGGCCCGCACCACCCCGCGCGCCTGCTCTTCCGGCACAAAGTGCCCACTGTCCAGCGCAACCCCGGTCACATCGTGCGCGACCTCGCGCCAGTCGGCCAGGCAGTCGAACATCTTGCCCACCACGCCGCGGATGCCCCAGATCGCGAGCACGGGCATCGCGAGCTTGCGGCCGGCGTCGGCGCGGTCGTGTTCCAGGTCGATGCCGGCGGAGGCGCGGTAGTCCTCGCAACTCGCGTGAATCGTTTTCGCGTCGAAGCAGCGCCGGTATTCCTTCAGCGCCGCGGGCGCGAACAGACCGCCACCGCGGTTGCCCATCGCGGCATTCATGCGGCCGAAGATGCCGTCCAGGCCCACCGCGGCGATCATGCGTTCCGGGAACGGCGCGGGCTGGATGAACAGGAACCAGTGGTAGTAAGCGCG
>JANOLA010000199.1:0-4658 GCA_031419535.1 Burkholderiales bacterium
CGAGCGATAGCGCGAGCGGCGGCGCGGCGCAGGTGCGCTTGCTCGGCGCGGGAACGATTCTGCTCGAGGCGCTCGCCGCCGCGGACCTGCTGGTACAGGAGTTCGGCGTGCACGCCGAAGTCTGGAGCGCGACGAGTTTCACCGAACTCGCGCGCGACGCACGCGAGGTGCAGCGCGCGAACCGGCTGCACCCCGCCCAGCCGCCGCGGCTGAGCTATGTGCAAGAGTGCCTGGACGGCGCGCTGCCGGTGGTCGCCGCCACCGACCATGTGCGCGCACTGCCGCAACTCATCGCCGAGTACCTGAACGTGGCCTCCTTCACCACGCTCGGCACCGACGGCTTCGGCCGCAGCGATACGCGCGTGGCGTTGCGCGCATTCTTTGAAGTCGATCGCTTTCAGATTGCACTTGCGGCGCTCGACGCGCTCGCGCGCAGCGGCGTGATCGATCGCGGTTCGGTGCTGCGGGCGATCGAGCGCTTTGCAATCGATGCGCAAGCGCGTGCGCCGTGGAGCGTTTGAACCTCCGGCAAGCTCTGGCGGATACTTGCGCGCGCAGCGTTGTGGGCAAGCATGGCTTTTTACTCGAAGAAGTTTTACGAAGGCATCGGGCCGGGGTCGGCAAGTTCGGCACGCGTCGTGTTGCCCTTGCTGTTCGACTTGATTCATCCGCGCGCAGTGGTCGACGTGGGCTGCGGTTCGGGCACCTGGCTCGCGGCGTGCCGCGAGCTGGGTGCGCAAGGCATTCTCGGCATTGATGGCGCATGGGTCACAGGAAGCACGCTGCAGATACCGGCCGAATCCTTCCGCGCCGCGGACTTGAGCCAACCGCTGCAGCTGAGGGATCGCTTTGACCTCGTCATCTCGCTGGAGGCGGCGGAGCATTTGCCGCCGCAGCGCGCGCAGAGTTTTGTCGCCGACCTGGTGCGTTTGGGGCCGGCGGTGTTGTTCTCCGCCGCCATTCCCAGGCAAGGCGGCGATCGGCACATCAACGAGCAGTGGCAGGACTATTGGAGCGACCTGTTCGAGGCGCAAGGCTATGCCGCCATCGACTGCGTGCGACCGCTCGTCTGGAGCGATTCAAGGGTCGAGTACTGGTACGCACAAAACGCGTTGCTCTACGTCGCCAAGGAGCTGCTCGAGTCGAACGCCGGGCTGCGCGCGGCGCACGCGCGAACCAACCCGCAGCAGCTGTCTGTCGTGCACCCGAAAATGTTCGCGATCCGTTCGCGCCGCAGCAAGTTCAAGCAGTGGGTGGACCCGTATTCCGCCGCGTTCAAGCGGCTGCGCGATCGGCTGCGCGGAAGGTAGCTCGCAGCTGTTCGAGTCAAGGGTTCGGCCTTGCCGAGGGGTCGCCCCGCAAGTCGCGAGAGCGACGTCTGCCCAACGCGGGCCCGACCCGAAGTCCGACAGGCTCCTAGCGCGCCGCTTCGATCACGCCGCCACCCAAACACACTTCGCCGTCGTAAAGCACCGCCGACTGCCCCGGCGTCACCGCCCATTGCGGGGCGTCGAAGCTGAGCGCGAAGCCGCGGTTCACGCCGTCGCAGGCCGGCCCCGCGGCAACCAGCTCGCAAGCCGCGTCGGCCTGCCGATAGCGCGTCTTCGCGCTGTGCCGCGCAGGCGGGGGTGAAGCGCCTGCGACCCAACTCGCATCGAGCGCCTGCAGCTTCAGCGATTGCAGCAACGGGTGTTCGTGGCCCTGCACCACGATCAGCGTGTTGCTCGCCATATCCTTGCGCGCGACGAACCAGGGTTCGTGTTCGCCGCCGCCGCGCGCTGAGCGCTTCGCCTTCACGCCACCGATGCCCATGCCCTTGCGTTGGCCGAGCGTGTAGAAGCTCAGGCCCACGTGCTCGCCGATGACTCGGCCGCGCTCGTCCTGGATCGGGCCGGGCTGGTTCGCGAGGTAGCGCTCGAGGAACTCGCGAAACGGCCGCTCGCCGATGAAGCAGATGCCGGTCGAGTCTTTCTTGGCGGCCACCGGCAGGCGAGCCTCGACGGCCAGGCGCCGCGTTTCCGTCTTCGGCAACTCGCCCACCGGGAACAGCGTTTTCGCCAGTTGCGCCTGATTCAGGCGGTGCAGGAAATAGCTCTGGTCCTTGGTGCGATCCAGCCCGCGCAGCAGCTCGAAGCGTCCTGCGCGTTCGCGCACGCGCGCGTAGTGGCCGGTGGCGATCTTCTCGGCGCCGAGAAGCATCGCGTGGTCGAGGAACGCCTTGAACTTGATTTCGGCGTTGCACAGCACGTCGGGGTTGGGCGTGCGGCCGGCCTGGTATTCGCGCAGGAACTCGGCGAACACGCGGTCTTTGTAGTCGGCGGCAAAGTTGACGTGTTCGATGTCAATGCCGATCACGTCGGCCACCGCGGCCGCGTCGACGAAGTCGGCGTTCGACGAGCAGTACTGGCTGTCGGCGTCGCTCGTGTCGTCATCCTCCCAGTTCTTCATGAACACGCCCACCACGTCGTGCCCGGCGCGCTTGAGCAGCAGCGCGCTGACGGCCGAGTCCACGCCGCCGGACAGGCCGACGACGATGCGTTGCGCTTTGCGAGTGGGAGATTTCACCCTGGGATTATCCCGGGCGGCACGCTTGCCGCGGCACACGGGGGCTTACAGTGCAGTTCACGATGGACATGCAATTGCAAGGGCGAACGGCGCTTGTCACCGGCGCGAGTGTGGGCATCGGCCGCGGCATCGCGAAGGCGCTCGCGGCCGAGGGCGTGCAAATCGCAATCACCGCGCGCCGTGGCGACAAGCTCGAAGAACTTTCCGCCGAAATTGTTGCGGCGGGTGGTGTGGCGCCGGTGATCGTCGTGCAGGACATGCTGGCGGAAGATGCCGCGCAGCGCATTGCCGCTGCCGCAACAGCCGGCCTGGGTGCGGTGGATGTCCTCATCAACAACGCCGGCGGCTCGCGCGCGTTCACGCAACTGCACGTCGGCGAGGCGGCGTGGAACGAGGCGATCACGCTGAACTTTCACCGCCCGCGCCAGATGGGCGAGGCGGTGATCGATTCAATGATGGCGCGCCAATGGGGCCGCATCGTCAACATCACGGGAAAAAGCGAGCCCGACCATGTGAACGGCGCGTTTTGCGCGAAGGCGGGTATGCACAGCTGGGCGAAAGGCCTGAGCCGCATGGTGGGTCGCAGCAACATCACGGTGAACTGCATCGCACCGGGGCGCATCCACTCCGAGCAGATTTTTCGCAACTACACGCCCGAGCACCGGCAGTGGCAGGCGGACAACGAAATTCCGATGGGCCGCTACGGCGAGCCGCAGGATCTGGCCGACCTGGTGGTGTTTCTCGCCAGCCCGCGCGCGAGCTACATCACCGGCACCGTGATCCCGGTGGACGGTGGCTTGCGGCGGTATCAGTTTTGACGCCGCCGGCTCGCCCGTGCTCCACCCCGCCCTCCACCTCGAACCCCCGACCGCAGGGCTGACACCATGAATCCGTTGAACCGCCGTACCCTGCTCGCCGCATCTGCCCTGGCGCTGCCGCGTTGGAGCTTCGCGCAAGCCGCCTGGCCCAAACAAGCGGTGCGTTTCGTCGTGCCTTTCGCGCCGGGCGGAACGTCGGAGATCGTCGCTCGCACCGTCGCGAACGAGCTCACCAAACAGCTCGGCCAGACCGTGTACGTGGAAAACAAGGGCGGCGGCGCAGGCATCCCGGCGATGCAAGACGTGGCCAAGGCCGCACCCGACGGCCACACCATCATCCTCGGCCATGTGGGCTCGCTCGCGGTCAACCCGTTCATCTTCCCGAACCAGCCGTACGACGTGAACAAGGACTTCGTTCCCGTCACGCTGCTCGCCAAGGTGCCGAACCTGTTCGTGATCCACCCCGAGGTGCCGGCGAAAGACTTCAAGGAGTTCGTCGCCTACGCCAAACAGCACCCCGACAAGCTGAACTACGGCTCGGCGGGCAACGCCAGTGCCGGGCACCTGGCGATGGAGTACCTGAAGCTGGTGACGGGGATGCCGATCACGCATGTTCCCTACCGCGGCACCGGGCCGCAACTCACCGACCTGCTGGCCGGGCGCACCCAGGCATCGTCGGCCGGTTTGCCGGCGCTGCTGCCGCACATCAAGGCCGGCAAGCTGCGCGCCATCGCCGTGGGCACCGCGCAGCGCCTGGCGCAGTTGCCCGACGTGCCGACGGTCGCCGAAATGGGCTACAAGGACTTCGAGACCTCGCAGTGGTACGGCATCCTCGCGCCCGCCGGAACGCCGCGCGACGTGGTGCTGCGGCTGCAGGAAGAGTCGTTGAAGGCCTTGAAATCGAACGCGGTGACGGAGCGCTTTGCGAGCGACAGCGCGGTCGGCGGCGGCGGGCCGCCGGAGGAGTTTGCGGCGTTCATCGCGGCGCAGCAGAAGGTGTGGAAGGAAATCGTGACGCGGGCGGGGATCAAGCCGGATTGATCGACGTCGCGCGCTTGGGGCGGGCGATGAATGCCGCCGTCAAGGCGTGACGCTGTTCACCCCCGGTCGCTTCGCGCCCGCCCCCCGCGGGGGCGAGCAACCGTCTTGGGGCGGCCCGGCGACGTTTGCTCAGCGCCATTCGGGATGAACCGGGATTGTCCAACTTATCATCTGTCGAATCGGATTCAACGGACTTACAGCCATGGCAACCGCAGCTTTCCAGTGGGACGATCC
>JANOLA010000200.1:0-8169 GCA_031419535.1 Burkholderiales bacterium
TCCAACCCGTGGCTCGCCGAGCTGCAGCAGGAAATGTTCGTCGAGATCAACCCGAAATCGGCGAACGACCGCGGCATCCGCAACGGCGATTTCGTCTGGGTGCGCACACCGCCGATGGAAGCCATGCCCGAGTTCAAGGGCATCCAGGTCAAGGCGCTGGTGACCGAGCGCGTTGACGCCGATACCGTGTTCCTGCCGTTCCACTTCTCCGGGCGCTGGGGCGGTATCGACTTGAAGCCGTATTACCCCGACGGCGCGGCGCCGGTGGTGCGCGGTGAAGCGGTCAACACCGCGACCACGTACGGCTACGACAGCGTCAAGATGATGCAAGAGACAAAGACCACGGTGTGCCAGATCGCCAAGGCTTGATGCAGGCACGTCCGCCAGAAGAACTGCAAGCAGAACAGCAAGTGCGAACCCTCAGGAGAATCAAATGGCTCGAATGAAATTCATCTGCGACGCCGAGCACTGCATCGAGTGCAACGGCTGCGTCACCGCGTGCAAGGCCGAACACGACGTTCCCTGGGGCGTGAACCGGCGCCGCGTGGTCACGCTGAACGACGGTATCCCGGGCGAGAAATCGATCTCGGTGGCGTGCATGCACTGCTCCGACGCGCCTTGCATGGCGGTGTGCCCGGTCGATTGTTTTTACCGCACCGACGAAGGCGTGGTGCTGCACGACAAAGACGCGTGCATCGGCTGCGGCTACTGCTCTTACGCCTGCCCGTTCGGCGCGCCGCAGTTCCCGACCAACGGCACCTTCGGCCTGCGCGGCAAGATGGACAAGTGCACGTTCTGCGCCGGCGGGCCGGAGCTCAACGGCAGCGCTGCCGAAAACGAGAAGTACGGGCGCAATCGCCTGGCCGAAGGCAAGCTGCCGGCGTGCGCCGAAATGTGCGCGACCAAGGCGCTGCTCGGCGGTGACGGCGACGTGGTGGCCGACATCTTCCGCACCCGCGTCCTGAACCGCGGCAAGGGCAGCGAAGTCTGGGGTTGGGGAACGGCTTACGGCAAGCCGGCGAAGTCATGATGCGCCTCGTCACTCTCGTCGCCTTTACGGCGGCCATCTTCGGTGTCGCTGCGTGTACCGAAACGCCGCAGTCCGCGCAAACGCGCAAGCCCGACACCAAAATCTGGACAGGCGCCGACAACGCCTTCGCCGCTCCCGGCTGGAAAACCGGCGATCAGGCGTCGTGGGAAGAACAGATGCGCAACCGGGCCCAGGCGCAGAACGAATACGCCAAGGTCAAGTGACCGCGAGGGCTGCACTATGTTGAGCTTGATTCGAGGCGCGCTCGTCGGTGTGGCCGGCGCTGCCGCGCTGGCCGGCGCATTGCTCATGGCGCCCGCGGCGTGGGCCCAAGACAAGGCGGGTCCGCCCGTGGGGTTTGTCGCGCCGGCCGAACCGAAACCGGATGAGTCGAACGCGCAGCGCGGCAAGACCCAGCCCGGCAACAACGCGCCGTTCTGGAAGGCGGTTCGCGATCCCAAGGCCGGGCCTGCCACGAACAGCGTGCCCGGGCCAAGCCCCGAGCCGCTGATTCAGCCCTTCACCCAGTACCCTGGTTCGGACCTCACCAGCGCCGGCGAAGCCTGGCGCCAAGTGCGCAACGAATGGATCCTTCCGTACGGCGGCTCGCTGCTGTTCCTGGTGGCGCTGGCCATCGGCCTGTTCTATTGGCGCAACGGCGCGTTAGGCCATGCCGACGAGAGCAGCAACACCGGCCGCAAGATCGAGCGCTTCACCTATTTCGAGCGCGCCGCGCACTGGAGCAATGCCACCGCCTTTGTTGTGCTCGCCGTCTCGGGCTTGGTCATGGCGTTCGGCAAATTCATTCTGCTGCCCCTGATGGGGCTCACGTTGTTCGGCTGGCTGACCTACGCACTGAAGACGGCGCACAACCTCGTCGGCCCGCTGTTCGCGGTGTCGCTCGTGGTCGTGCTCGTGACCTTCGTTCGCGACAACCTGCCCGCGAAGGGCGACCTGACCTGGCTGCTCAAGGGCGGCGGCATGCTCAGCGGCAACGAAGTGCCGTCGCACCGTTTCAATGCCGGTGAGAAGCTGATCTTCTGGGTCGGCGTGTTCGCGCTGGGTCTGATCGTCGTCGCCTCCGGTCTGGTGCTCGACAAGCTGGTTCCGGGTATGGCGTATTCGCGCGGCGACATGCAGATCGCGCACATGATCCATGCGGTCGCGGCGATCCTGATGATGACGGCGTTTCTCGGCCACATCTACATCGGAACACTCGGCATGAAGGGCGCGTTCAATGCGATGCGCACCGGCACCGTCGACGACGCCTGGGCCAAGGAGCACCACGAGGACTGGCACGCCGACGTCGTGGCCGGCAAGATCCCGCGCGTGCGCACGCCCGGCGCCGCCTCGCCGTCCGACGCCGCCCGCCCCGCTGCGCAAGTTTGACTTCAACCCGATTTCCGAGGAAGCTGCCATGCGTTGTCTGTCCATTGCCCTGTTCAGCGCTTTTGCGTTTTCCGTACCCGCCTGGGCCAAGCTGCCGGCCTTGAACGACGAAGCCAAGGCCAAGGCGGCCGAGGCCGCGGCCAAGACGGCGCACGGCAACAAGATCGCCGACTTTCAGCTGTGCAAGTCGATGGACAAGACTGCGACGAAGTACTACGCGTCGATGAAGGCCGCCTCGAAAGAAACCAAGCCGGCCACAGAAACTCCTGTCTGCGCCGACCCGGGTGCGTTCGTCTGGCCCGTGCCCGCTGCCCCGGCCGCGGCTGCCGCCCCAGCCGCTGCGCCTGCGGCCACCGCGGCACCGGCAAAGAAGTCCTGAACCCCCTCCTGCCCAGCTCTCCGCGCCTGCCGCGCCTCACCACGGCCAGCGCCCCGCTGGTCGAGGAAGTGAGCGTGCTCGACGAATACGGCGCGCGCCGAACCATCTCGATCCCCGCCGAGCGCGCCCTTACCGTCTTCGTCGACAACCGCGAGCTCGTCACCTTGATGACGCTCGGCGCCGCACCCGAACTGTTGGTGCTCGGCTACCTGCGCAACCAGCGTCTCGTCGAGTCCCTGGACGACATCGATTCGATCACTGTCGACTGGGACGTGAACGCCGCGGCGGTGAAGACCCGCGCCGGCATCGAGCGCTTCGACGAGAAGACCGCGAAGCGCGTCGTCACCACCGGCTGCGGCCAGGGAACGGTGTTCGGCGACCTGATGAACGAGCTCGACACGCTGCACCTGCCTGCCGCCGATGACCCGCAAGCGCGCCTCAGCCAGGCCACGCTCTACGGGCTGCTGAACGCGATGCGGGTGCAGGAGAGCACCTATAAGTCATCGGGCTCGGTGCACGGCTGCGCGCTGTTTCAGCAGGACCGTCTGCTCACCTTCGTCGAAGACGTGGGCCGGCACAACGCGATCGACACGATCGCCGGCTGGATGTGGCTGCACGGCATGGACGGCGCCGACAAGATCTTCTACACCACCGGGCGCCTGACGAGCGAGATGGTGATCAAGTCGGCGCAGATGAGCGTGCCCATCGTCGTCTCGCGCAGCGGCATCACGCAGATGGGTTTGCAGATCGCGCAGCAGCTGGGCCTCGCCTTGTTCGGCCGGGCGACGAACCGCCACTTCATCTGTTACTGCGGCTTCGAGCGCTTCGATGCGCAGCCCGAGCCGCCGCGGGCTGGCCTTACGGGAGAAGGCGTGAAGATTTCGTAGCGAGCGTGCCGAGGTTGCGCCGAGGAGCGGAGCGGTACTGGGGTACGGCGAGCACCGGAAGCGCAAGATCGGCAGGCGCAGTAGAAATATTCATGCCTTCTCAGGCGATACGGGCCATGTCACGCAGCACGGTGGGTCCGACACGCTGCTCGATCGCGTCTTGCAGCGGCCGGTTCCAGCCGAGCATGAACATGCCTTCGGCGCTGACGAACATCGGCCCGACGAGCAGGCCTGTCAGATCGTCGACGAACGCGGGTTTGCGGCCCTCGTACCAATGGCCGACGAACTGAATGATCCAGCCGACGACGAAGAAGCCGATGCCCCAGGCCAGCCAAGACGCCACGCTGCCGCCGGCCGCGATCTGCCCGAGCCACAGCAGGGCGGCCACCTCCACGCTCACCGCCAGGCCGAGCAGCAGATTGCCGCGCGTCAGGTACCAGGCGACCACCGGCGCGAACACCAGCCAGGCCGGAGTGAGCGGCGTGTCTCCGACCATGAAGGCCGGGCGCGCCAACAGCACGCCGACGGCAAACACGATCATCGGCACCCCGACCAGGTGACTGACGATGTTTCGCCGGTCCCGGTGGTATTCGGCGTACTGGCTCAGCAAATCGATGGCGGAGCGCATCGGGGGGTCTCCTCGGGCAGGGACCGCTGCCTCAGCGCAATATTAGGCCAAGCCAGGGGCTCTGACCATCCCCCGATTCGCTTGAGCGGTTGGCCCGACGGGAGTTCTCTCGGCAGGGCCACACTCCCACCCCCTGCCTACAATCCCCGCGCACCCGAAAAGGCAGAGCATGAGCATCAAAAGCGACAAGTGGATCCGCCGCATGGCGCAGCAGCACGGCATGATCAGTCCGTTCGAGCCCGGCCAGGTGCGCACTTCGAGCGACGGCCAGCGCATCGTTTCCTACGGCACCAGCAGCTACGGCTACGACATCCGCTGCGCGCCCGAATTCAAGGTGTTCACCAACGTCTACAGCACGGTCGTCGACCCGAAGAACTTCGACGAACGCAGCTTCGTCGACATCGAGGCCGATGTCTGCGTGATCCCGCCGAACAGCTTTGCGCTGGCGCGCACCATCGAGTACTTCCGCATCCCGCGCAACGTGCTGACGATCTGCCTGGGCAAGAGCACCTATGCGCGCTGCGGCATCATCGTCAACGTCACGCCGTTCGAACCCGAGTGGGAGGGCTTCGTGACGCTCGAATTCAGCAACACCACGCCGCTGCCGGCGAAGATCTACGCGGGCGAGGGCTGCGCGCAGGTGCTGTTCTTCGAGAGCGACGAGGTCTGCGAGACCAGCTACAAGGACCGAGGTGGCAAGTACCAGGGGCAGACCGGCGTGACATTGCCCAGGGCTTGACCAAGCCGCTGGCGCTCAGGCCAGCCAGACCGAACCCGCCGGAGCCCCCGCAGGGATGGGCCCGTTGACCGCCCGCTTGGGCCGTGCGGCATTTGGCACCTGAGCCGCGCGCGGCCGAGATGGCCGTGGTGCCGGGCCCAATTCATCGCTTCGCGGCGCCGGGTGCGCCGCTATCTTTGCCTCCAGCCGCCCGCACCGGGGTGGCACGACAGCGAGGTGCGAGATGATCATTCCTTTCGTTCAGAACCCGAGTGCCAAGAAACCTTCAGCGGCGGGCCAGGTCGCCCGGCCCGTCAGCGAGCCGAGCGCACCGATTCCGCTGGTGGGCAATACCGACCCCTGGTCGTGGCTGCTCGCGGCGTCACTGAAGATCGATTTGTGGCGGCTTGCCCGATTCAACGAGTTGATGGCCACGCACCGCACGCCGGTGCACCTGGGTCGCATGTTCCGCGACCCGCCGTATGCGTTCGAGCGCTTGTCGCTCGCGCATGGCACGGGCAACGCCGAGCTCAAGGAACTCGCGTTGGAGATGTTCGAGCAGTACCTGACCTTGGAGCGCCGCCGCCGTACGCCAGATCGCACCGCGGACGTGCTGCCCACGGCGTTCGGCGAGCACTGACGAGCATGAGAACTGTTCTGCTGCGCCTGCCGATCTTGGGCCTGCGGTGCTCGCCGTACCCAAGTACGGCTGCGCTCCTCGACCCAACCTCGGCACGCTCGCGACGAAAATTTCTCACGCTCTGAACCGCTTAAAAGGTCCTCGGCAGCAAGATGGTGCGATCGACATCGCCGATGTTCGTGCGTCCGCAAAACGCCATCGTCAGGTCGAGCTCGCGGTGGATGATCTCGAGCGCCTGGGTCACTCCGGCCTCGCCCATCGCCCCCACCCCCCAGACCATGGCACGGCCGATGTAGGTGCCGCGAGCGCCCAGCGCCCAGGCCTTGAGCACGTCCTGCCCCGAGCGGATGCCGCCGTCCATGTGCACCTCGATCTTCGAGCCCACCGCGTCGACGACCGCCGGCAACGCGCCGATGCTCGACTGCGCGCCGTCGAGCTGGCGCCCACCGTGGTTGCTGACGATCAGCGCGTCGGCGCCTGAATCGACCGCGAGGCGCGCGTCTTCCACGTCCTGAATGCCCTTCAGGATCAGCTTGCCGCCCCAGCGCTTCTTGACCCACTCCACATCGGCCCAGGTCAGGCGCGGGTCGAACTGCTGCGTTGTCCACGCACCGAGGTCGGCCATGTCGGAAACGCCCTTCACATGCCCGACGATGTTGCCGAAAAACCGCCGCTTCGTGCCCAGCATGCCCAGCCCCCAGCGAACCTTGGTCGCCAGATTCACCATGTTGCGCAAGGTCGGTTTCGGCGGCGCCGACAGGCCGTTTTTCAGGTCCTTGTGGCGCTGCCCGAGTACTTGCAGATCGAGCGTCAACACGAGCGCGCCGCAGTTCGCGGCCTTGGCGCGGTCGATCAGGCGCTCGATGAAGTCGCGGTCGCGCATCACGTAGAGCTGAAACCAGAACGGCGCCTGCGTTGCCGCGGCGATGTCTTCGATCGAGCAGATGCTCATCGTCGACAGCGTGAACGGAATGCCGAACTTCTGCGCCGCGCGCGCCACGTGAATCTCGCCGTCGGCGTGCTGCATGCCGATCATTCCCACAGGGGCGATCGCCACCGGCATCTTCGCCGGCACGCCGACCATCGGCGCGGCGGTGCTGCGGGTTTCGATGTTCACCGCGACGCGCTGGCGCAGCTTGATCTTCTCAAAGTCCGCTTCATTCGCGCGGTAGGTTCCTTCCGTCCACGAACCCGAATCGGCGTAGTCGTAGAACATGCGGGGAACCCGCTTTTGCGCGAGCACGCGCAGGTCTTCGATGTTGGTGATGACCGTCATGGTGTGTCTCCGGCGTTCGATGTATGCGTTTATTGTCGAGCCGAGCTGCCGCGGAGCGGCGCCTGGCGGCTCCACCGCACCCGGGGTGCGGGCGCAGCTAAGGCTCGAACAGCGGCAGACTGTAACCCGGGCGCGGCTCGCGGGCCTCGACCCGCGAGCGCGGCGCGGCCGGCGCGGCAGCGGCGCGCGGCGCCACGAGGTCGGCCACGCGCGCCAATGCCCCGGCACGCACGCCGAGCAGGCGCAAGCGCCGCGCCAGGTCCACGCGTTTCAGGCACAGACCCGCGGCGTGCCGGATCGCTGCCGCATCCAGCGTGTGCGCAGGCAGGGTGAGGTCGCGCGTGACCGACTTGAAGTCGGCAAAGCGCAGCTTGATGCCGATCGTTTTGCTCGCGTAGCCCTTGCTTGCCAGGTCGCCCGCGAGCTCGGTGCACAGCTCGGTGAAGATCGCGCCGAGCTCCGCGCGGTCACGCACCGCGTGCAGGTCGCGCTCGAATGTCGTCTCGCGGCTGATCGACACCGGCTCGCTGTGCGTGACCACGCCGCGCGAATCGCGCCCATGGGAAGCCTCGTGCAGCCAGGCGCCGTAGCTCTTGCCGAAATGCTCGATCAGAAATTGCGGCTGAGCCGCGGCGACGTCGCCGATCGTGTGCAAACCGAAGCTCGCGAGTTTCTCGGTCGCTTTCGGGCCGATGCCGTTGATCTTCTTGGCCGCGAGCGGCCAGATGCGCGCCGGAATTTCTTCCGACTTCAGCAGCGTCAAGCCATTGGGCTTGTCGAGTTCAGAGCAGATTTTCGACAGCAACTTGTTCGGCGTGATGCCCACCGAACAGCTGAGCCCGGTGGCCGCGTGCACGGCCTCTTTCAGCGCGAGGCCGAGCGCGCGCCCGCCGTCGGCGTGCACGCCGGGCAGCGCGCTCAGGTCGATGTAGATCTCGTCGATGCCGCGGTCTTCGACCAGCGGTGCGATCGCGCGCACCGCGGCCTTGAACGCCAACGAGTACTTGCGGTATTCGTCAAAGTCCACCGGCAACAGCACCGCGTCAGGCGCGAGCCTCGCCGCCTTCATCACGCCCATCGCCGAGCCGACGCCGAGCGCCCGCGCCTCGTAAGTCGCGGTCGTGATCACGCTGCGGCCCACGTAGTCGCGCACCCTGGCGAAGCGGCGCGTTCCGTCGGGCAGCGACACCGGCTGATGGCGCCGCCCACCACCGATCACAAC
>JANOLA010000201.1:0-26718 GCA_031419535.1 Burkholderiales bacterium
GCCACTTTGAGCAGGCCCGCGGAGCGCTTGACGATGCGTGTCAGCTTTTCCGCGGTGTAGAACTCCAGGCGCGTGACGATGCCGAAGCGGTCGCGCAGCGGATTCGTGAGCATGCCCGCGCGCGTGGTCGCGCCCACCAGCGTGAACGGCTGCAAGTCGAGCTTGATCGAGCGCGCGGCCGGGCCCTCGCCGATCATGATGTCGATCTGGTAGTCCTCCAGCGCCGGGTAGAGAATTTCCTCGACCACCGGGCTCAGGCGATGGATCTCGTCGATGAAGAGCACGTCGTTGCGCTCGAGGTTGGTGAGAATCGCCGCCAGGTCCTTCGGTTTTTCCAGCACCGGCCCGGAAGTCGAGCGCAGGTTCACGCCGAGCTCGTTGGCGATGATGTGCGACAGCGTCGTCTTGCCCAGCCCCGGCGGGCCGAACAGCAGCACGTGGTCGAGCGCCTCGCGGCGCATCTTGGCCGCGCCGATGAAGATCTCCAGTTGTTCGCGCGCCTTCACCTGGCCGACGTATTCCGCCAGGCCCTTCGGGCGCAGCGCGCGCTCGATCGCTTCTTCGTTGGGCGACGCGGGCGCCGCGCTGAGCACGCGCCGCGCGGGTTCGAAGTCGTCGGTCTGGATCGCCACTGCGCGATTATCGGCTGGCGCGTCCCGGGCCGAGTTGGTGGCCGCGGCGGGGAGCGACCCACCCCGGTCTCGCGGGGATGCCCGAGCTGGGAACGCGGGCTACGATTGCGGCCATGAACTGGCGATTCGCTTCATCCCGTTGGGCCGCGTGGGCGTTCGCCTTCGCGCTGTTGCTCAAGGCCGCGATGCCGTTGTTGGCAACGGGGTCGGCGCACGCGCAGGGCAAGGCGCTCGTCGAGGTTTGCACTGTCTACGGCGTGGCCACCGTGCCGCTCGACGCGGGCGACTCGCTGCCCGGCCACGAAGGCGCACCCGGTCACGGCGGCGAGCACTGCGCCTTGAATGGTTCGGTGGCCATGGCAGGCGCCGACTTGTCGGCACCGGTGCTGCCGAGCCCGCGCGCGCAAAGCGGTGAGCGGGTTGACGCCCAGGCGCCGCTCGCGATGGATGCATGCGCCGCGTGGATGGCGCGGCTCGAACACGCCCCACCGCAACTCGTCTGATTGAGCGCCGTTGGTGCGAACCGGCTCGCCGTCTCGGCGAGTCAGCGCGTCGCACCGTGTCCTGGCCCTGCGCATTGCGCGGGCCCTCAATGAGTCGAGAACCACCATGAAATACCCAAGCCTGCTTGGTGCACGGCGTGCGCCGCGCCATGCGCTGTCGCACGCCGCGATTGCGATTGCTCTGGCGCTGCCGTCGGCCAGCATCGCCCAGAGCGTGGCGACGCCGATCGAAAGCCCACCGATCCAGACGCTCGAACGGGTGGCCGTCGTCGGCAACCGACCGGCGTCGATGCCGCTCGAGATTCCGACCACGCTCTTGATCATCACCGGGCGCGAGATCGAACAGACGATCAACGCCACCGACGCCCAGGACGCGCTGAAATACTTCCCCCGCCTGCTGGTGCGCAAGCGCTACATCGGCGACCACGATCATGCCGTGCTCGCCACGCGTGCCTCCGGCACCGGCAACAGCGCTCGCTCGCTCGTCTACGCCGATGGCGTGCTGTTGTCCAACCTGCTCGGCAACGGCGCGAGTTTCACGCCGCGCTGGGCGCTCGTGACGCCTGAGGAAATCGAACGTGTCGACGTGCTCTACGGCCCGTTCTCGGCCGCCTACGCCGGCAATTCGGCGGGCGCGATCGTCGACTTCGTGACGCGCATGCCCAAGGCCTTCGAGGCCCATCTGAAGCTGTCCGGCATGACGCAGGACTACCGTCTCTACGGAACCGACGCGCGCTACTCGGGAGGACAGGGCAGCGCCTCGCTCGGCAGCCGCGGCGGCGACTGGTCCTGGTGGGTCAACGTGAACCGGTTGGACAGTCAAGGCCAGCCGCTGGGCTTGGCGACCAAGCTCGTTTCGGCCGGCGTCGCGGACACACAAAGCACCCCCGTCAGCGGCGCCGTGACCGGCGCCAACCCGCGCGGCCAGCCCTGGCTGCTGTTCGGCGCGACCGGCCAGACGCACACCGTGCAGGACCACGCGAAGCTGAAGCTCGCCTACGCCGTTTCGCCCACGCTCAACGTGTCGTACACGCTGGGCTACTGGGGCAACGAGGCGGACCGAAAAGTCGAATCTTTCTTGCGCGACGCCGCGAGCAACCCGGTCTACCGCGGCGATGTGAACGTGAATGGCCGGCGCTACACGCTGGGCGCCGCCGACCTCGCGCCGAGCCAATCGAGTCTCGTGCATCTCGCGCATGGGTTGAGCGTGAAGAGCCACACCCGCGGCACCTGGGAGTGGGAGGTCGCCGCGAGTCGGTACGACTACAGCCGCGACCAGGTGCGTTCGCCCACCGTGGCGCTGCCCGCTGCGCTGGACGGCGGCGCCGGGCGCATCGCCGATCTGCGAGGCACGGGTTGGGACACGCTGGCTCTGAAAGGCGTCTGGCGTCCGGCGGGTCCTCAGGGCGAACACGTGGTCGAGGCGGGATTGCAGCGCGACGCGTTCCAGTTGCGCTCGCAGGTTTCCACCACGGCCGACTGGCTGGGCGGTTCAGTGGCGGCGACGCCGGCGCCGAGCAGCTTCACGGGCAATACCACGCTGCAAAGCCTGTGGGCACAAGACACGTGGCGCTTCGCCCCGGAATGGAGAACAGTGCTCGGCGGGCGCCTCGAACAGTGGCGGGCCTTCAACGGCGCCGTCAACGGTCTCGCATTGGGTGAGCGCAGCGAGTTCCACGTGTCCCCCAAGGCCGCGGTGTCGTTCCAGGCGAGTTCGGAGCTGGTGCTGCGCGCTTCCCTCGGGCGCGCGGTGCGCATGCCCACGGTGTCCGAGCTGTTCCAGGGCGCGGTGTCGGCTGGTGTCGTGGTCAACAACGAACCGAACCTCAGGCCGGAGAAGTCGTGGACGAGCGAGCTTTCCGCCGAGCGCGACATCGGTGTCGGCGTGCTGCGGCTGACCGGCTTCGCGGAGCGCACCGTCGACGCGCTGTACTCGCAGACCAACGTGACGGTCACGCCCAATGTCGCCAATGTTCAAAACGTCGACGCGATCCGGACCTTGGGCGTGGAGGCGGCGCTGCAGGCGAATGACATCGCCCTCAAAGGCCTGGATTGGAGCGCCAGCGTCACCTACGCCGACTCGACGATCGCGCGCAACGACAAGAATCCCGCCAGCGTCGGCAAGCGCCAGCCACGCGTTCCACTGTGGCGCGCGACCACGCTGCTTAGCTACGCGCTGGACGAGCAATGGTCAGCCAGCTTCGGTGCGCGCTACAGCGGCCGCCAGTACGGTCAGCTCGACAACAGCGACAGCAACGATTTCGCGTACACCGGCTTCAGCCGTTACTTCGTCACCGATATTCGGGTGCGCTACCGGGCGAACAAGCAGTGGGTGGCGTCGCTCGGCATCGACAATCTGGGCAACGCCGGCTACTGGGCGTTTCACCCGTACCCGCAACGCACCGCGATGCTGGAGTTGCGCTATGACCATTGAACGCTCGAGCCTTGTATGTTCGCCCCAGGTCGCTCGCGCCTGCCCCCTTGGCCCTGCAGGGGCCGCTTCGTGGCCCTTGGGGCGAGCAACTGTCTTGGGGCGGCCCGGCGACGGTTGCTCGGCCAAGCCTGCGAACCAACTTCGAGAAGGGAATCCGTGATGAATCCAAACATGCTCCGCCGTTGGGCTGGCGCGATGGCGCTAGTGGCTGGTGCGGCGTTCGGCTCTGCCGCGCTGGCGCACGACTACCGCGCCGGTGACGTGCGCATCGGCCACCCCTATGCCACACCCACCCTGGCCGGCGCCAGCCATGGAGCGGCCTACATCGCCACGCTGGAGAACACCGGCGCCGCGCCCGACCGCCTGCTGCGCATCAGCGCGCCCGCGGCGGGCCACGCCGAGATTCACACGATGAGTGTCGACAGCGCCGGGGTGATGCGCATGCGCCAGATCGACGACCTGCCGCTCGCGCCGAAAACGCCGATCAAGATGCGCCCCGGGCAAGGCGTGCACTTCATGCTGATGAACCTGAAGAAGCCGCTGAAGGAAGGCGATACTTTTCCGATGACGCTCGAATTCGAGCGTGGCGGCAAGGTCGAAGTGAAGGTGGTGGTGCAGGTTCCCAAGCCCCGAGCGGGCGAGTCGACGGAACACAAACACTGAGGCTCGGCTTCGACAGTGCCGGACAGTAGGCCGCAATGGCCGCTGCGCGAGCTGCGGCATGCGCAGCGGTCTTGCACTACCGAGCCAGGGCCTTCAGGGCGAGCTTGATCCCTTCGCTCACGCCCACGTCACCGGGCAGTGCCTTCAGCGCCGCGGCGGCCTCGCGGTCGCTGTAGCCCAGCGCGACGAGCGCCTGCAGAATGTCGCCCTGCGTGCCGCTGGCCGCGCTGCTCGGTGCGGTGAGCGCGTCGCCCAGTTTGCCCTTGAGCTCCAGCAGCAGGCGCTCTGCGGTCTTCTTGCCGATGCCGGGCACCTTGACCAAACGGCTGCTCTCTTGCAGGCTCACCGCCTGGGCCAGGTCGGCGACGCTCAGGCCCGACAGGATCGACAAGGCCGTGCGTGGGCCGACGCCGGAAATCTTCACGAGCAGGCGAAACGTGGCGCGCTCGTCGTGGGTCAGGAAGCCATACAGGAGCTGCGCGTCCTCGCGCACCACGAAGTGCGTGAGCAGCGTGACACGCTCGCCCAGCCCGGGCAGGTTGTAGAAGCTGCTCATCGGAACGTCGACTTCGTAGCCGATGCCGTTCACATCGATGAGTACCTGGGGCGGAGATTTTCCCGCCAACGTTCCGGTGAGTCGTCCGAGCATCGGCGCATTATGCGTTTGCACGCATTCGCTCGACGCACGGAGCCGCGGGCGCGGCGCCGCAGCAGAAGTGTCAGCGGCGGAACAAGCCCAGGCGCTGCGCTTCGAGCGCGGCCTCGGCGCGCGAGCTCACGTTGAGCTTGCGGTAGATCTG
This sequence comes from Burkholderiales bacterium, assembly GCA_031419535.1. Classification (GTDB taxonomy): domain Bacteria; phylum Pseudomonadota; class Gammaproteobacteria; order Burkholderiales; family Burkholderiaceae_C; genus JAEMQF01. The sequence continues at coordinate 5,033 of JANOLA010000201.1, forward strand.
CTTCACGTAGTCGGCGATGGTGTGGCGCGACAGGCCGAGTTGCACGCCGATCTCAGGCAGCGTGAAGCCCTTCGCCACGCGCAGCAGCACCTCGTTCTCGCGGTCGGTGAGCGACACATGCGGGATGTTCTGCGGGCGCTCCTGGCGCCGCGTCATCTTCGCGAAGTGGGTCAGCACGCGCCGTGCGATCGACGGCGACAGCGGCGGCTCGCCCTGGCTCATGCGCTTGAGCTGTTCGGCGATCAATTCGCGCGCCTGCTCCTTGAGCAGGTAGCCGAAGGCGCCGGCTTGCAACGCCGGGAAGAGGTGGTCGTCGTCGTCGTGAATCGTCACGACGACCGACTGCGCTTCGGGTTGCAGCTCGCGCAGCTTGGCGACGACGTCGACGCCGGAACCGTCGGGCAGGCCCAGGTCGCACAGCGCGAGGTCGAACTTGACAGCGCTGATCAGCTCGAGCGCATCGTGCACACGCGCCGCTTCCGAGACCAGCGCCTGCGGAAACACCGTCAGCACCAGGGCCTTGAGCCAGGCGCGGATTTCCGGCAGGTCTTCGAGCAACAAAATGCTGTTCATTCGGCGGGTCTCTGGGGCGCACGGGACGCGAAGAATTTCATCGTAGCAGGGTGCATGTGCACGCAGCTCGGTGCTTCACAGGGGAAGCGTGAGCCTTATCACGGTGCCATAGCCCGGTGCGGATTCGACGAGGCACTGGCCTTGCATCTGCTTTGCGCGGTGTTTCATGCTCGTCATGCCGTGGCCGCGGTCGAGCTTGCCGTCGAGCTCCATCGGAATGCCGCGCCCGTTGTCCTGGATGATGAGGCCGAACTCGCCTTCGTGCATCGCGCAGCGCACCTTGCAACTCGTGGCGCCGCTGTGCTTGATGATGTTGCTCACCGACTCGCGCAGGATGCGCGTGGTCTGCACGAAACTGCGCGCCGGCAGCGTCTGCTGCACTTCCTCGGCAGGGCTGCGCCAATCGATCTCGATGTTCGCCTGGCCAAGGCGCGCCACGACCTCGGCGCGCCAGTCGGCGAGCGCGTCGGCGAGCTGCATCGGCTTGCCCGTCAGACCGCGCACCGACAGCCGCATTTCTTCGAGCGCCTCGCGCGCCAGCGTCGAGATGCGGTCCGAGTCGCTGGTGTGCACGATCGTCAGCAGCTTGGCGCCCAGGTCGTCGTGCAGATCGGCGGCGATGCGTTTTCGTTCCTGCGCCGTGACCTGCTCGATGCGCGCGTCGGCCATCTGCGTGAAGTTGCGTTCCGCTTCGGCGGCAAGTTCGAGGGCGCGGCTCTCGATCTTGCGCCGCCCGAGTTCGGCCGCTTTCAAGGCCGCGGTGAAGCCGTGCAGCAGGCGAGCGCCCAAGCCGATCGCGATGGCAGTCAGGATCAGCTGCGTTGCATCGATCGGCGGCGGCGCCAGCCAGGAACGCTGCACCGCGAATTCCACCGCGAGCGCCGCCGTGACCGCGGCGAGCGCCGCTGCCATCGGCCAGTACTCGGTGGCCGGCCGGCGCCGCGTGAGCCACAGGTACTGCCCGAACACGGCCAGCAGCTCGAGCCCGAGCAGCGTGTTCCAGATCGACGTTGCGAGGAACAGGCGCGACGGCCCGGCAAGCAGCAAGGTGAGTGGCATCAGCAGGCATTGCGGCAGCAGCAGCTTCTCGATCTGGCGCCAGCGCCGGCCTGCCAGACGCAGCAGGAACAGCATGCCCGCCGCGGCGACCGGGGCGAACCCGGCTGCGGCGAGGAATTCGACGATCGCGCCGTCGAGCGGCGTCTCGCCGAGCCAATCTCGACACGACAACGCAGCCCAACCCAGCGCCAACCAACCATAGGGTCGCAGGTGCGAGCTGCGCCGGTTCCAAGAGTCCAGGCGCAACACCGCGAAGCCGAGCACGGCGAGCGCCACGCTCAGCCCCTGCACCAGGCTGACGTTCCAGAACTCGCGGCGCGTTTGCTCCGCCGCCAGCATGCCGCTGGGCCCGATTTTCAGGACCGCCAGCCCGCCGGCGCGCTGGCGCGCCGCGACACGCTGCAAGGCTGGGCCTTGCACGCGCAGGTCGAGCACATTGCCGGTCGCCAGCAGCGCCGCCCCCGGCAACGCGACCCATTGCGGACGCGAGCAGTGGCGGGCGACGGCTTCCGAGCCCACGCGAACGCCATGGAGGGGCCGGCCGTTCAAATGCACTTCGACCTGGCTGCACGCGCGCTCGATGTAGAGCGCCAGCAGTTGTTCCGGGCCGCTGCCCGCGGGCACGTCGAAGCCGACGCGGTACCAGACCGCGCCATCGTAGCCCGGGCGGGTCAACGACCAATCGTCGGGCAGCGCCGTGGTGGCCGCAGACCCTTGCGCAAACTTGTCGGCGCTGTCAGTGACCGTCAGCGCCTGGGTGATGGCAAGCACCGTCGGCGGCGCGGCAAGCACCGTCGGCGGCGCGCCCAGCGCTGCCGACGAGGCGAGCACCGCGGCGGTGGCCAGCAATGCGGCCCGAGCGCCGGCAACGCTGCGCGAGAGCCGCGATGCTCGCCAGACGCGAGAGGACAGGCAGAGGAACGGGCGCGCGGCGGCAAACATCGGCGGCGATTGTGCAGGATGGTTCGGCACGGCGCGGGCCGAGGCGGGTGCGTCGCCCCAGGGCTGCGGAACTGCTTGGCACAAGGCGCACTCCGTGCAAGTTCCAAGGCGCGGCGCTGCCCACGGGTGGACAATGCCCGGCGCCGACTCCCAGAGAACCGTCCGTGATCCTGCGCCATGCCTTCATCCCGCCCGACAACGCGCGCATTGCCCACCTGTGCGGCGCGCTCGACGAACACCTGCGCAGCATCGAGGCGGGGCTGAACGTGAGCATTTCGCGGCGCAATGCGTCGTTTCGCATCGAAGGCGTCAAGGCGCACGCCGAGCGCGCGGCGCTGTTGCTGCAATCGCTGTACGAGCGGGCACGCCGGCCGATCCCGGCCGAACAATTGCAGTTGGCGCTGGTTCAGGCGCAAGGCGAATTGCGCCGCCTGCTGCCGAAACGCGATGCCCCCACCGACGCAGCCGCCGTGCATCGCAATGGCGCCGATGTCTCGAACGATGGGGCGCAGAGCGAAATCGTGCTGCAAACGCGCCGCCCCGACCTGGCCGGGCGCACCGCGAACCAGCAGACCTACCTGCGCAACATCCTGTCGCACGACATCACGGTCGGCATCGGCCCGGCCGGCACCGGCAAGACCTTTCTCGCCGTCGCCTGCGCGGTGGACGCCCTCGCGCGTGCGAGCGTCCAGCGCATCGTGCTGACGCGTCCCGCGGTGGAAGCCGGCGAGCGGCTCGGTTTCCTGCCCGGCGACCTGGCGCAGAAGGTTGACCCCTACCTGCGCCCGCTCTACGACGCGCTGTACGACCTGATGGGCATCGACAAGGTCACTCGCGCGTTCGAAAAGGGCAGCATCGAAGTCGCACCCTTGGCGTTTATGCGCGGGCGCACGCTGAACAACGCGTTCGTGATCCTCGACGAAGCGCAGAACACGACGCCCGAGCAGATGAAGATGTTCTTGACGCGTATCGGCTTCGGCGCCAAGGCGGTGGTGACCGGCGATGTGAGCCAGATCGACCTGCCGCGCGGTCAGTTGAGCGGCCTGGTCGATGCCGAGCGCGTGCTGCGTTCCGTGCGCGGCATCGCGACGACCTGGTTCACGTCGGCCGACGTGATCCGCCACCCCTTGGTGGCGCGCATCGTCGAGGCTTACGATGCGGCACGTGCCGATCCGACATGAGAGCGCCCCAGGCCGACGACATACGTCGTCCGCCCCAAGGGCCACGAAGGGGCCCTACGTGGCCCTTGGGGATGAGGAAACTTCGAGCGGCCGTGCGTTTCCTCATGAGTGCCGCCCGAAAAACACTCAGCTTCTGAGGTGATCGAATGCCGCGCCCACCGCTCAGCCTGTCGTTGCAGTTCGCCGACACCAGCGACCGGGCGCTGTTGCCGCGCCACAAGGTGAGGCGCTGGCTCGGCGCGGCGCTGAGCCGGCCGGCGGAGATCACGGTGCGCTGCGTCGACGTGCTCGAGGCGCGCAACCTGAACCACGACTACCGCGGCGCCGACCACGCGACCAACGTGCTGACCTTTGAATACCAAAGCGCGCCGAAGGTGGTCGCCGACCTGGTGCTGTGTTCACCCGTGATCCAGCGCGAAGCCGCCGAGCAGGGCATCGACGTTCAGGCGCACTATGCGCACCTGCTGGTGCACGGTGCCCTGCACGCGCAGGGCATGGACCATCAAGACGATCCGACGGCGCGCGCAATGGAATCTCACGAGACCGAGATCCTGCGGACCTTGGGCTTCGCCAACCCGTATCGGGACTGAAGCGCCGCGGCTCGGGCCAGTCTCAGCCCGCTTTCAACAAGCGCGCGGCGTCCAGCGCGAAGTAGCTCAGCACCCCGTCGGCTCCGGCGCGTTTGAAAGCGAGCAGGCTTTCCATCATCACGGCGTCATGGGCGAGCCAGCCGTTGGCGGCGGCGGCTTTCAGCATCGCGTACTCGCCGCTCACCTGGTAGGCGAAGGTGGGCACCCGAAATTCGTCTTTCACGCGGCGCACGATGTCGAGGTAAGGCATGCCGGGTTTCACCATCACCATGTCGGCGCCTTCGGCCAGGTCGAGCGCGACCTCGCGCAGCGCCTCGTCGCTGTTGCCGGGATCCATCTGGTAGACCTTCTTGTTGCTCTTGCCCAGGTTCCCAGCCGAACCGACGGCGTCGCGAAACGGCCCGTAAAAGGCGCTCGCGTATTTGGCGCTGTACGCCATGATCTTGGTGTGGATGTGGCCCTTGGCCTCGAGCGCCTGGCGAATCGCGCCGATGCGCCCGTCCATCATGTCGCTCGGCGCGACGATGTCGACACCGCACTCGGCCTGCACCAGCGCCTGCCGGGTCAGCACCGCGACGGTGGGGTCGTTGACGATGTAGCCGCTGGCATCGAGCAGACCGTCCTGGCCGTGCGTCGTGAACGGATCGAGCGCCACGTCGGTCATCAGGCCCAACTCGGGAAAGCGCTGTTTCAGCTCGCGCACGACGGTGGGTATCAAACCGTCGGGGTTCAGCGCCTCGCGCCCGTCTTCGGTTTTCAGCGCCTGGTCGAGCACCGGAAACAGCGCCATCAGCGGAATACCGAGTTCCAGGCACTCCTCGGCCACCGGCAGCAGGCGGTCCAGGCTGCGCCGTTGCACGCCCGGCATCGACGCCACGTCTTGCACCACGCCCCGGCCGGCGAGCACGAACACCGGCAAGATCAGGTCGGACGCATGCAGGCGCGACTCGCGCACCAGGGCGCGGCTGAACTCATCTCGGCGCAGGCGCCGCGGCCGGCTGGCAGGGTAGGGGGCGGGTGTTTGCACGGGGTTCGGGCGAGTTGGCGCCGTGGGGGTTGTCCCGGGGCCGGTCTAAGCGTTTCTCCGGGCTTGAAGCGACTGGAAATACCGATCGCATCTGCTAAAGTAGCCGGTGAATGATAGCCGCAAGGTGGTCATTCCCTGCTTTTCCTCCCTGAGCAGGCGCCTTACCGTGATGACAGCGTTAAGGCTTTCAAAGCCCTGGCCCAGCGGGTCAGGGCTTTTCTTTAGCGCCTCCATAATGCCGCGATGCTTTGGATCAAGGCCTTTCACGTCGTCTTCATCGCGAGCTGGTTCGCCGGTCTGTTCTACCTGCCGCGGCTGTTCGTGAACTTGGCGACCGTGCCGCCGGACAGCCACGCCGAACGCGAGCGCTTGCTGATGATGGCACGCAAGCTGTACCGATTTGCCGGTGGGCTGATGGTGGTGGCGCTGGGCCTGGGGCTGTGGCTGTGGAGTCTCAATTTCTCGGGGTACTCGGGCAAGGGAGCCGGCGCCTGGCTGTACGTCAAGCTGGTGCTGGTGGTCGGGGCGATCGCCTACCACCACATGTGCCGGGGTTTGTTGCGCGGCTTTGAGCAGCTCGCCAACCGGCGCAGCGAGCGCTGGTTCCGGGTGTTCAACGAGGTCTCGGTGCTGATCTTCACAGCCATCGTCGTGCTCGCGGTCGTGAAGCCTCTCTAAAGGCGGTTCGCGCCCTGGATGGCCTCGACGCCCCACCGCAGCTCCGCGGCTCCGCTGGCCGCGATCTACGCGGCGCTGATCGTCTACGCCAGTCTTTTCCCGTTCGACGACTGGCGTTCCTTCGCCGCGAACCCCTTCGGGTTCCTGGTCCTGCCTTGGCCGCGCTGGTGGACCGGATTCGACTTCGCCGCCAATTTGCTGGGCTACGTGCCGCTCGGGGCCCTGACCTTCGGCGCGCTCGTGCGCGGAGGCGCGCCCATGCAGCGTTCGGTCAGCATCGCTTTGCTGGTGGCTTTCCTGCTGTCACTGAGCCTGGAGGTGACGCAGAACTTCCTGCCGCGGCGCGTGGCGTCGAATGTCGACCTGAGCTTGAACACCCTCGGTGCCGGGCTGGGCATCGCGCTCGCGCTCGCGGTGCATCGCCAGGGTTGGGTCGACCGTTGGCAGGCGCTGCGCGAGCGCTGGTTCATCCGGCACAGCGCCGGCGGCCTGGCCTTGCTCGTGACCTGGCCGCTAGGGCTGCTGATTCCCACACCCGTCGCGCTGGGGGTCGGGCGCATTCTGCCGCGCTTGCACGAAGGCTTTGCGGACGCCTTCGAGGGCACCGCGATCGCGCATTGGTTCGACGCGCCGATCTGGACGGCGCAGGACTTTCTGCCGCTGTCGTCGGCGGCCGAGGTGTCGACGATCGCGCTCGGGCTGCTCGGGCCGTGCCTGCTGGCGTTCTCGATCACGCATCCCGGATGGCGCCGCCTGGCCCTGCTGCCGGCGCTGGCCGTGGCCGGCGTGGCGACGACCACCTTCTCGACGGCGCTGAACTTCAGCCCCCAGCACGCTTTTGCCTGGCACACCGACTTGTTCTGGCTTGGCCTGGGCAGCGGCGCGCTGCTGGCCTCATTCGCGAGCCGGCTCGCGGCGCGCGCTTGCGTGGCGCTGGCGTTGGTTGCGTTGACCGCCCTCGTCGTCGGTGTCGCGCAGGCTCCCTCCGACCCTTATTTCGCGCAGAGCCTGCAGGCCTGGGAGCAGGGCGACTTCATTCGTTTTCACGGCGCGGCCCAGTGGGTGGGCTGGCTCTGGCCGTTCGTGGCGCTGGGTTACCTGCTGTTGCGCAGTGCGCGCGCGCAATAGCCCGGTTGGAGGGCCGGGCGCAGGTGCGACCCATAGAATCGCCGCCATGAGTTACTACGAGCGCCACATCTTTTTCTGCCTGAACGAGCGCGACAACGGCGAGGCGAGTTGCAGCCAGCACCAGGCACAGGCGAGCTTCGAGCACTGCAAGAAGCGGGTCAAGGCTGAGAAGTTGAATGGCCCCGGCGCGGTGCGCGTCAACAAGGCGGGCTGCCTGGACCGCTGCGCCGGCGGGCCGGTCGCGGTGGTGTATCCGGAGGCCGTCTGGTACACCTATGTCGACACGAACGACATCGACGAGATCGTCGATTCGCATCTGAAAAACGGCCGGGTGGTGGACCGCTTGTTGCTCCCGGCCGATGTCGGGCGCTGAAAGGCTGAGAGTCTTTCGGTCTTGCTCCCTCTCCTTCTGGGAGAGGGAGCAAACGTGGTCGCAGCGAAAAACTCTCAACCTCTGAGTCGTCACTGGGCCGATCGGTCTGCCAACCTCGCGAATGAACCCTCGAACCGAGCGCCGCTTCGTGCCGGGACCGGCCGGCGACATCGAGTGCGCGATCGACGCGCCGGCGGGCACTCCGTTGGGCAGCGCCGTGATCTGCCACCCGCACCCGGTGCACGGCGGCACGCTCGACAACAAGGTCGTGCAGACGCTGGCGCGCGCCTGTGTAGCGCTCGGCTGGCGCAGCGTGCGCTTCAACTTTCGCGGCGTGGGCGGATCGATGGGGCAATGGGACGAAGGTGTGGGCGAGATTGACGACGCGCTGGCCGTGATTGCCGCGCTGCGCGACCCCGCGCTGCCGTGGCTGCTCGCCGGGTTCTCGTTCGGCGGCTTCGTCGCCGCGAGCGCGGCGCAGCGGCTGGCCGGGCCGACAGGGACGCCAGGGACGCCAGGGACGACAGGGCCGGCACGCCTCGTGCTGGTCGGCCCTTCGACGCAGAAGCAGCAACTGCCCGCGGTTGCCCCGGACACGATCGTGATCCACGGCGAGCTTGATGAGGTCGTGCCGCTCGCCGCGACGCTCGACTGGGCGCGCCCACAATCCCTGCCCGTGATCGTGTTTCCCGGCGTGGGGCACTTCTTCCACGGCCAATTGGCGCTGCTCAAGAGCGTCGTGATGCAGCATCTTCAGGCGCCGGCCATCCCGCAATCAAACAACCCATGAACCGACACTTTGTTCTCGCGCTCGCGCTGGCCATCTCAAACGCGGCCTTTGCACAGACCCTGCAGCCTCCCGAAGTGGCAGCCAAGAACTACCTCGTGATCGACCTGACGAGCGACAAGGTGCTCGCGCAACGCGACGCCGACGCGCCCGCCGACCCCGCGTCGCTGACCAAGCTGATGACGGCCTACCTGGTGTTCGGCGCGATCCGCGACAAGAAGCTCACGCTCGAACAAACCCTGCCGGTGTCGCTGCGTGCCTGGGCCGAGCGCCGGGGCGGCGGCTCGCTGATGTTCATCGACACGACGATGACGCCCAAGGTCGACGAACTGCTGCGCGGCATGATCGTGCAGTCCGGCAACGACGCGTCGGTGGCGCTGGCCGAGGCCGTGGGCGGAACGCTCGAAGAGTTCATCTCGATGATGAACGCCCAGGCATCCGCCTGGGGCTTGAAGAACACGCGCTTCAAGAACGTCACCGGCTTAACGGAGGCCGGCCACACCAGCACGGCGCGCGAGCTGGCGTTCATTGCCGCGAAGGTGATTCGCGACCATCCGAGCTTCTACACCTACTACTCGATTCCATCCTACAAGTACAACAACATCGCGCAGCCGAACCGCAACCTGCTGCTGAACCGCGACCCGAGCGTCGACGGCATGAAAACCGGCTACACGTCGGCTGCGGGTTACTGCCTGATCGCCAGTGCGGTGCGCGAATTTCCGAACCTGGGCGAGGGTGGCAAGGAACCGGGCAAGCGCCGCCTGTTGAGCGTGCTGCTCAACACCACGTCGATGGAAGCGCGTGCGGGAGAGAGCCAGAAACTGCTGAACTGGGGCTTCCAGGCCTTCGACACCGTGCGCCTGTTCGACGACGCGAAGCCGCTGGCCACGCCCGAAGTCTGGAAGGGCAAGACGCGGGTCACCAAGCTCGGGCCGGCCGGCGGCGTGTTCGTCACGATCCCCAAGGGCGACTCCGCCAAGCTGCAAACCCGCATCGAGCGCACCGATCCGCTGCTCGCGCCCTTGACCCGGGGGCAGCGCGTGGGCACGATCAAGGTCGCGACGCAAAGCGGCGAGGCCGTCATCGACGTGCCGCTGGTCGTGCTCGAACCGGTGGAAGCGGGCGGCTTGATGGCGCGCGCCTGGGACACGATTCGTTTGTGGATTCGCTAGGAACGGGCCGCTGACTCAGGTCTAATCATCGCATTTCGCGCCGCCCATCGCACCCCCGGAGCCGCCATGCAAACGATTCCCGACACCCTGTGCTACCTGAACGGCGAGTATTCGTCGCTGCGCGACGCCAAGGTGTCGGTGCTCGACCGCGGTTTCATCTTCGGCGACGGCGTCTACGAGGTGGTGCCGGTCTACGCCGGCAAGCTGTTTCGCTTCGACGAGCACATGGCGCGCCTGACGCGCAGCCTGGGCAAGCTGCGCATCGTCAATCCGCACAGCAGCGAACAGTGGCTCGAGCGCTGCCGCAAGCTGGTGCGCGCCATGACCGAGAAGACCCAAGCCCCGGACCAACTGGTGTACATCCAGGTGACGCGCGGCGTCGCGCTGCGCGACCACGTGATGCCGCGCGACATCACGCCCACCGTGTTCATGATGACGAGCGTGATGAAGCCGCCGAGCGCCGAGCAGCGCCATGTCGGCGTCGCCTGCGTCACCGCGCGCGACTTCCGCTGGGAACGCGGCGACATCAAGAGCATCTCGCTGCTCGGCAACGTGCTGGCGCGGCAACTCTCGGCCGACCACGGCGCGGTCGAGACGGTGCTGTTTCGCGCCGGATTCCTGACGGAAGCGGCCGCCAGCAACGTCTGGGTCGTGCACGAAGGCGCCGTGCTCGGGCCGCCGAAGAGCGAACATGTGCTGGAGGGCATTCGCTACGAGTTGATCCGCGAGCTCTGCGAGGAGTGCGGCATCGCCTTCAACCTGCGGCCGATTCCCGAGACGGAAGTGATGGCGGCCGACGAAGTGTTGCTCAGCTCGGCCACCAAGGAGATCCTGCCCGTGACCACGCTCGATGGCCACGCGGTTGGCCACGGCGCGATGCGCGGCAAGCCTGGGCCCGTGTACGCGAAGCTGTACCAGGCCTATCAGGCGGCGAAGTCCGCCTTCGCGACATGAACGCGGCGAAATCGGTGTACGCCACTTGAGCGAGTCCGCATCCGTGGCGCAGGCGCCGTCGCCGATCACGTCGCTGATCGAATACCCATCGGCCTTTCCAATCAAGGTGATGGGGCACAACGCCCCGGGTTTCGCGCAGGCGATGATCGATCTGGCGCGCGGCTTCGACCCGGCGCTGGACGCTGGCGCCGTGACGCTGCGGCCGAGCAAGGGCGGCAAGTACCTCGGTGTCACGCTCACCGTCACCGCCACCAGCCGCGAGCAACTCGACGCGCTGTATCTCAGCCTGACGCAGCATCCCCACGTCAAGGTGGTGTTGTAGGCCGGTGCCGGTGCTGATGGCGATGCGGGTGAAGCGGCTCGGCCGCGTCGACTATGGCGAGACGTGGACCGCGATGCGCGAGTTTACCCAGCATCGCGACGCCACGACGCTAGACGAGCTGTGGCTCTGCGAACACCCGCCCGTGTTCACGCAAGGCATCGCCGGGCGCGCCCAGCACGTGCACGACGCAGGCGGAATTCCCGTGATCGCCACCGACCGCGGCGGCCAAGTCACGTACCACGGCCCGGGCCAGGTGCTCGCTTATGCGCTGATCGATTTGAAACGCCTGGGAATCTACGTCAAGGAGTTCGTCTACCGCCTCGAACATGGCGTGTTGAAGACGCTCGAGAGTTTTGGCGTCACCGGGCACCGCATCGCCGGCGAGCCCGGCATCTATGTGCGCCTTGCCGACCCGTTCGGCCACGCTGCGCTTCGCGCGCCCAGCCAAGACAAGTTCGCCGGCCTGGCGAAGATCGCGGCACTGGGCGTCAAGGTGAGCCGCCATTGCAGCTACCACGGCGTGGCGCTGAACGTGGCGATGGATCTCGCGCCGTTCAGCGCGATCGACCCCTGCGGCCATGCGGGTTTGCAGACGATCGACTTGGCTACACTGGGTGTGAACATCTCGTGGGAGGCGGTGGCGGCGCGGCTTGGCGACACACTCGCGGCGCACCTGACACGCTGACCCCGCGCCACCTTCGCGAACCGATGAATCCCCTCACGCCCATGTCCAGCGACAACCCGATCGCCTACGACGCCACCGTCAAGCAAAAGGCGCAAGCGAAGACGGCCCGCATCCCGATCAAGGTGGTTGATGCCGAGCCGTTGAAGAAGCCCGACTGGATTCGCGTCAAGGCCGGTTCGCCCGGTTCTCACCAGGTCGCGCGCTTCTACGAAATCAAGCAGATCCTGCGCGAGCATCGCTTGCACACCGTGTGCGAGGAAGCGTCGTGCCCGAACATCGGCGAGTGTTTCGGCAAGGGCACGGCGACGTTCATGATCATGGGCGACAAGTGCACGCGGCGCTGCCCGTTCTGCGACGTCGGCCACGGCCGGCCGGACCCGCTCGACGCCGATGAACCCGAGAACCTGGCGAAAACGATCGCGGCGCTGAAGCTCGCGTATGTGGTCATCACCAGTGTGGACCGCGACGACCTGCGCGACGGCGGCGCCGCGCACTTCGTCGAATGCATCCGCCGCACCCGCGAGCTGTCGCCGCGCACCGGGATCGAGATCCTCACGCCCGACTTTCGCGGGCGCCTGGACCGCGCGCTCGACATCCTGAAAGCCGCGCCGCCCGACGTGATGAACCACAACCTGGAGACCGTGCCGCGCCTGTACAAGCAGGCCCGGCCCGGATCGGACTATGCGTTCTCGCTGAACCTGTTGCGCCGCTTCAAGGAATTCGCGCCGCATGTGCCCACCAAGAGCGGCTTGATGGTCGGCTTGGGCGAAACCGACGCAGAAATTCTCCAGGCGATGCGCGACATGCGCGAACATGGCATCGACATGCTCACGCTCGGCCAGTACCTCGCGCCGAGCCGCCACCATTTGCCGGTGCAGCGCTACGTGCACCCCGACACCTTCGCGATGTTCGAAGCGCAGGCGCACGAGATGGGCTTCGCGCACGCCGCCGTCGGCGCGATGGTTCGCTCGAGCTACCACGCCGACCAACAGGCGCACGCTGCCGGCGTCGTGGCCGCGTCGTGATGACGGCCGGCGTCGCCGCCGCGTCGTGATGGCCTTGGCAGCGCGGTGAGCGTGGCAAATCTGACAGGTGGGCCGCGCTTTCCGTGGAATTTGCAGACGGCCTGCGCGTATACCTGACAATGGGCTGCGCTATGAAACAGGGAGATTCATGCGGCGTCGCGCTCTGAGTTTGCAGATGGCTTGCGTGCCGGCGTGGCTCTGGGTCGGCGCCGATGCGCAGGCCGCTTTTCCGACGCAGAGCGACGCAGCGCGCGCCTTGCGCACCGCTCTCGAGCGCGGCGCGAATGCCGCGGTTGACTTGCTGGCCCGGACCGACGGCTTCCTGGGCAACCCGAAAGTTCGAATTCCCTTGCCCGGGCACTTGAACGATGCGGCGAAGTGGCTCGCCACGTTCGGCCAGCAGCGCCGTGTCGACGAACTCGTGACCGCGATGAACCGCGCCGCGGAAGCGGCGGTGCCGAAAGCGCGCACGCTGTTGATCGGTGCAGTGAAGGGCCTGGGCGTCGACGATGCGCGCGACATCGTCAGCGGGCCCGACAACTCGGTGACCGCGTATTTCGCGCAGAAGACACGCGAGCCGCTCGCCCAGGAGTTCTTGCCCATCGTGACGCAGGCCACCGAGAAAGTGTCGCTCGCCGCGAAGTACAACAAGGTGGCCTCTAAAGTGTCTAGCCTCGGCATGTTGGACCCAGCCGAGGCCAACATCCAGCAATACGTGACCGGCAAGGCGCTGGACGGCCTGTACCTGATGATTGGCGAAGAAGAGCGCAAGATTCGCCGCGACCCGGTCGCCACCGGGAGTGCGATCCTGAACAAAGTGTTCGGGTCGCTGACCCAAAAACCCTAGTACTGCGTCCAGCAAGGCCGCGCTGCCGTATACCCATCCGATGAGCTTGATCAACCCATTGCCGATGGCCGCGCTGGCCGAACATTTCACCGATGCCGGCGTCGGGCCGTTTCTGCAACCGGTGCCGTTGGCGGCATCGCTAGCAGTGAACCCGGCGCGCGTACTCGTGCTGTTCGGTGCCGACTGGGACGGCCGGCTGCTGCCCCACTACGAGCGCAGCGGGCGCTACCGCTTCCACGAGCACGGCTTTGACCTGTTCAGTTTCCCGAGCAATGCCCGGCTGATGTGGTTCAACGTCTGGAACTTCGTCGACTCGCTGGTCGCACGCTACCGCGGGCGCATCGACGCCGTGTTCAGCTCGAATGAACAATTCGGTGCCTTGGCCGCGGCGCTGGTGGCCAAGCGCCTGGGCCTGCCCGGCGCCGACCCCGAGGTGTTGCTGTGCTCGCAGCACAAGTACGAAGCACGGTTGCGCTTGCGCGAGTTCGCGCCGGACCTGTGCCCACGGTTCGACCTGATCCCCTATACCGTCACGCTCGAGCAAGCTGAAGCGCTGCACTACCCCTTGTTCGTCAAGCCGGTCAAGGCCACGTTTTCGGTGCTCGCTCGGCGCTGCGACACGCCGCAACAGCTGATCGAGCACCTGCGCTTCAAGCCCTGGGAAAAACACGTCATCAAGCGCCTGATCGAGCCGCACAACCAGGCGCTGCGGCGCTTCCCCGGCCTGCGCATCGACGCGCGCAAACTGATCGTCGAAGAAGTGCTGGCAGGCCGGCAGATCAATGTCGACGGCTACGTGCACAACGGCGCCGTGCATCTGCTGGGCGTCACCGATGAAGTGATGTACCCGGGCACCAATTCATTCTTGCGTTTCGCGTTCCCCAGCGCGCAGGGTGCGGCGTTGCAGGAACGCGTGCGCGAGGCGAGCGAGCGCGTGGTGCTGGGTTACGGCCTGGACCATGGGTTCTTCAACCTCGAATTCTTCATCCATCCGCGCACCGGCGAGCTCAAGCTGATCGAGGTGAACCCGCGCCTGGCGGCGCAGCTCGCCCAGTTCTACGACTGGGTGCTCGGCGTCGACACCTACGAGCTGGGCTTCGCGATGGCGCTGAACCGGCCGCTGCCGACGGGGCATGCCCCGCACTTCGGCGCCGCCGCGAGCTTTGTCTGGCGCAGTTTCGACGGCACTTCGTGCCCGCGCATTCCCGATCGGAAAGACCTCGACTGGTTGGCGCGCGAATACCCACAGGCGCGTTTGGAGATCTACCCGAAGAAGGGCGGCTCGTTGCAGCGCGACATGAAGTGGCTGGGCTCGCACCGCTGGGCGGTGCTCAACATGCCAGGCCAAGACGAGGCCGATCTGCGTTCGCGCTACGAGAGCATTTGCCGGCGCTTTGGCTGGCCGGCACCTTACTGAGTTCGCCGCGGCGCATGGGCGCTCTCAGCCGCCAACCCTCACTTGCAGTGCGCGTTCCGGCTGGCAGGCCGGAACCGCTTCGCGGGCTCGCCGCATGCGGCTCGAAAGCCCCGCTTCGCCCCCGGCCCTCTCCCTGTCCTCGAAGGCGCAGCCTTCGGCTGACGCGGGCGGAAGAGGGAGCGAGAGAGAAGAACTCTCGGCTTCTCAGTGTCCCTTCGACAGCTCGTGCAGCAGCGCCGCCGGCAGCGAGGTGTCGATGATGTCGCGGCCGACCCGGCCCGACTTTGCGCCACCCACGCCCGACTTGTCGAAGGTTCGGCCCTGTTCGACGATTTCAACGAACGCCGAATCCGGCGCTTTCGTTCGCAACTCGTCGCGAAACTTCGCGAAGCGATCGCCGCACTGGATGGACTCGACGATCACGGCGTCAGGCGGCCCGCCGTGGCAGAACTCTTCGGCTTCGCTCACCGAGCTGACGAAGTCGATCATCAGTCCCATGCTGCGCAGTGCGTCGCGAATCTGCACGCGCATCTCGCGGCGCGATGAAATCACCAGCACCTGGCTGCCGGCCAGCGGCCGCGCGTGGCGCGGTGCGGCGAGTCCCTCCGTCGCCGTGGCTGCGGCCTGCGCTGCCGCACGCACGAACCGCAGCGTCAGCACGACACTGTTCACGCCGTCCTCGACCTGCACGTCCACGCCCATCGTGCGCGCGGTCTGCTCGAGAATGCGCCACGCCAGCTGGTTCAGGCGCGGCGGGCGCGCTGCCTCCGCCAAGTCGATCGTGAGCGTCTCGCTGACACGAGGTTCGAACCGGCACACGAGCTGAAGGTTCTCCGGCGCGGGGCCGGCGGCGGTGTTGAACTCGCAGCGCCCGGCCGCGTTGCCCAGCGCCCACTCGAACAGCGTGTTGAGCAGGCAGAACATCAGCGTCGGGTCGGCGATCACCTCGGCCTGTTGCGTCGACACGGCGACGCTGACCTCGCGGTCGGTGACGCCGCCGGCACGTTGGCTGAGCAGGCTTTGCACGGTGTCGTCCAGCACCAGCCGCTCCGGCGCGGGGCGAATGCCGCCCGAGGCGAGATTGGACAACTGCTGGCCGAGCATTCCGGCGCTCCGCGCCTGCGCCACCTCGTCGCGCAACGCTTTCAAGTCGGCGCGCACGATGCGCCCGCTGCGGATCAGGGAATCGATTCGCTCCAGCGCCGCCGTCAGCGGGCCGGCAACGTCGGCGCCGAACTCGCCCACCAGCGCGAGCCATTCCTGGCCCGTCTGCGTGGCGCCTGCCGTGCCCGCCGGCTCCGGTGCCGCGACCGAACTGCCGTGGGGGTCTGACATGTCCATGCCCCGATTGTTTCAGAAGAATCGGGGCGTGGACGTCCGCCGCGACCGGCGGCGAAGAAATCTTGAGCGTTCGCGCCGGGTTGCCCGGCGGCGAGCGCTCGCCTTTGGCTTACTTCAGCGACTCGATCAAGTCGACGTACTCCTGCATTGTCGAGGGCATGTCCTTGCCCTTCAACCCGTTCCAGGCGTCCCACTTGGCGCGGCCCACCATGTCGGCGAAGCCGGGGCGTTTGCTGTCCACATCGCCGACGGTGGCCTGTTTGTACAGGGCGTAGATTTGCAGCAAGGTCTGGTTGTCGGGCTTGTCGGGCAAGCTCTTCGAGTCCGCGACCGCCTTCTCAAACTGCGCCTTCAGCTCGGCCATGCTTCATTCTCCTGTGGTTGAGGGCCAGGGGCCCGTAGGTACTAGCGGGCATTGACGGAGCCGATGTTACCCAGCATCTTCGGGTCTCCCCAAACCTGAGAGCCTGTGAACAAATCCGACACACCCGCTCGTGCGCCCCAGACGGCGCCGCTCGTCGTTGCAAATGCTCGCCGTAGCCCGGGCTACGGCTGCGCTTTGCGCCTAGATCGACTTCGCCTGGAGCGCCCGCTCGGGCGCGCCGGATTCATTCACAGGCTCTGAGGAGAACCCGAATGCCCCTTGCCGGCGAACGCATGTCGCGCGTGGATACCGCGTGGCTGCGCATGGACAACGACGTCAATCTGATGATGATCGTCGGCATCTGGCTGATTGAACCGGCATTGACCTACGGCGCCCTTTGCGAGCGCGTGACCGAGAAGCTGCTGAAGTACGACCGCTTTCGCCAGAAGGTGGTGCAAGATGCGTTTGGGCCGAGTTGGGTCGAAGACACGCAGTTCGACGTCTCGCGCCATGTGCAACGTGAGACCTTGCAGCGCCGGCGCGGTGAGACCGAGCGCGCCGCGCTGCAGCGTCGCGCCGCGGATCTGGCCAACGCGCCGCTCGACCCGGCGCACCCGCTGTGGCAGTTCCATCTGATCGAGAAATACGAGGGCGGCAGCGCGCTGGTGGCGCGCATTCACCATTGCATCGGCGACGGCATCGCGCTCGTGTCGGTGATGCTGTCGATCACCGACGGCGGCGCCGATCCGCCGAAACGCCAGCACCGCGGCAAGCGCCGTGCCAGGCCTGAACCCGACAGCGAGACCGAGACCGAGGGCGAGACCGACTGGCTGGTTGACGCGGTGCTGCGGCCCGTCTCCGACCTCGCCGTCAAGGCCATCGGCATGACGGGCACCGGCGCCGCGAAGACGCTGGGCATGCTCGCCGACTCGAAGTTCGATTCTCTCGAAATGCTGCGCATCGGCGGCAAAGTGCTCGGCGACGTGGCCGCGATGGCGATGATGCCCGACGACTCGCCGACGCGGCTCAAGGGCAAGCCGGTGGGGCAAAAGGTCGTCGCCTGGGGCGAGCCGATCCCGCTCGACGCCGTGAAAGCCACCGCCAAGGCGCTCGGCGCGTCGGTGAACGACGTGCTGCTCGCCTGCGTCGCTGGCGCCACCGGCCACTATCTGCGTGCCCTCGGCGACGACCCGACGGGCAAGGAAATCCGAGCGATGGTGCCGGTGAACCTGCGGCCGCTCGACAAGGCCTGGCAACTGGGCAACCGCTTCGGCCTCGCGCCGCTGGTGTTGCCGATCGGGATCTGCAATCCCATCGAACGTGTCTACGCGGTGCGCGCGCGCATGAACGAGCTCAAGGGCAGCTACCAGCCGCTGCTCGCGTTTGCCGTGCTCGCCGTGGCTGGGCTGACGATCAAGCCGGTGCAAGACGCGATCCTCGGCCTGTTCGCGAAGAAGGCCACGGCAGTCATGACCAACGTGCCAGGCCCGGCGACGCACCTGAAACTGTGCGGCTCGACGCTGCGCCAGACCATGTTCTGGGTGCCCGCCTCGGGCGACATCGGCGTGGGCGTGAGCATTCTTTCGTATGGCGGAGGGGTGCAGTTCGGCCTGATCACCGACAAGAAGCTGTGCCCGAAGCCGCAGCAGATCATCGACCGCTTCGAGCCCGAATTCGAGAAGCTGATGCTGCTGACCTTGATGCTGCCGTGGCCAGACGCGGCGTAGCCGTTCGATCGGGCGCCCGGCCCGTCCGGGTTGCCCCGGCCCCCGGGCGGACCCGGATGGCGCGGCGCGTGGCCATGGCTACCATCCGGCCACTTGCGCGCCTCGGGCATGCGTCTTGCGGCGTTTGAGGCGACCGAACCTACCGGCCTGGCCGGCCCCACTTTGGGGAACCTGGAGAAGCACATGAAAGAGCGTGAAATTCGCGACCTGATCGACAACGTGCGCGAGGGCAAGCTGGCGCGACGCAGTTTCATCGAGCGCATGGTGGCGCTGGGCCTGACCGCGCCGATGGCCTCGATGCTGCTGATGCACGAAGGCCTGGCGCAGACGCCCGCGCCGATTCCCTACAAGCCCACCAAACGCGGTGGCGGCGGTGCGCTCAAGCTCATCTACTGGCAAGCCGCGGTGCACCTCAACCCGCACTACGCCGGCGGCACCAAGGACCAAGACGCGAGCCGCGTCTTCTACGAACCGCTGGCCAGCTGGGACAGCGAGGGCAACCTGGTGCCGGTGCTGGCGGCCGAGGTGCCCACGCGCGCCAACGGCGGCCTTTCGGCCGACGGCAGGGCAGTCACCTGGAAGTTGAAGCAGGGCGTCACCTGGCACGACGGCAAGCCCTTCACCGCCGACGACGTGGTCTTCACTTGGCAGTACGCCGGCGACCCGGCCGCAGCGATGGTTACAGTCAGCACCTACAAGGACATCAAGGTCACGAAGGTCGATTCGCACACCGTGCGCGTCGACTTCCCCAAGCCCACACCCTTTTGGGCCGAGCCGCTGGTGGGCAGCGTCGGCCCGATCCTGCCCAAGCATGTGTTCGAAGGCTTCATGGGCGCGAAGTCGCGCGACAACCCGGCCAACCTGAAGGCGGTGGGCACGGGCCCCTACAAGGTCGTCGATTTCAGGCCGGGCGACACGCTGCGGGCCGAGGCCAACAAGGACTACCACATCCCGAACCAGCCCTTCTTCGACACGCTCGAGATCAAGGGCGGCGGCGACGCCACCAGCGCCGCGCGCGCGGTGCTGCAGACGGCCGAATACGACGTGGGCTGGAACCTGGCCGTGGAGGATGTGATCCTCAAGCAACTGGAAGGGGCCGGCAAGGGCAAGATGACCTTCTACGTGGGCAGCGACGTCGAGTTCGTGATCCTCAACCCCACCGACCCGTGGAACGAGGTCGATGGCGAACGCGCCAGCGTCAAGAGCAAGCACCCCGCGTTCACCGACAAGGCCGTGCGCGATGCGATGAGCCTGCTCATCGACCGCAAGGGCATCGCCGAAGTCATCTACGGCCGCGGCGCCATTACCACGGCCAACTTCCTGAACAACCCGCCGCGCGTGCGCAGCTCGGCCATGAAGTTCGAGTTCAACCCCGAGAAGGCGAATCAGATCCTGGACGCGGCGGGCTGGACCAAGGGCGCCGACGGCATCCGCGGCAAAGGCAACGTCAAGCTCAAGTTCGTCTACCAGACCTCCGTCAGCGGCCCGCGCCAGAAGTGCCAGGCCATCATCAAGGACGCCTGCACCAAGGCCGGCATCGACCTCGAACTGAAGAGCGTCGTGGCCTCGGTCTTCTTCGGCAGCGACTTCGCCAACCCGGACACTTACCAGAAGTTCTGGTCCGACATCGAGATGTTCACCACCACCATGACGCAGCCCGACCCGCAGACCTTCATGGAGCAGTTCACCACCTGGGAGCTCGCCCAGAAGGCCAACAAATGGGCCAGCCGCAACCTCGCGCGCTGGACCCACCCCGAGTACGACGAGGCCCACAAGGCCGCCCAGGTGGAACTGGATCCTGTCAAGCGCGCGGCGCTGTTCATCAAGATGAACGATCTCGTGGTCGGTGGCGGCCACATCATTCCGCTGTTCGCGCGGCCGCGGCCGGTGGGCACGGTGAACAAGCTGGTCGGCCCCATCTCGGCCTGGGACAACCTCACCGCCTTCATGAACAACTGGTACCGGGAGGCTTGACATCCGCGTCGCGCCGCTGAACCGCACGTTTCCGACGAGTCCCGGCGCTTGCTGAACTACATCCTGCGTCGCCTGCTGATCGCGGTGCCCAGCCTGCTGGGCATCAGCGTCGTGCTGTTCACCGTGCTCGCGCTGGCGCCGGGCGACCCGTTCGAGGAACTGGCCACCAACCCGAACGTGCCCGCCGAAGTGCGCATGATGCTGCGCAAGCAGTTCGGCCTGGACGAACCGGTGTGGCAGCGCTACCTGCTGTGGCTGAGCAGCATGCTCAAGGGCGACTGGGGCTTCAGCTTCCAGAGCCGCGTCAACGTCGACCAACTCATCTGGCAGCGGCTACCCACCACGATCGTCGTGATCGGCCTGTCGCAGCTGCTGGCGATCCTGGTCGCCTTGCCGGTGGGCATCCTGGCCGCGGTGAAGCCTTAATCGAGGTTCGACCGCATCGCCAGCACCATCGCCTTCATCGGCTTCTCGCTGCCGACCTTCTTCACCGGCGTCATCTTCATCCTCTTCTTCAGCATCTACCTCGGCTGGCTGCCCTTCGTCTACCGCAGCGACATCTCGGCCACCGGCTGGCAGTTTTTCTGGCAGCACTTCAAGCAGTCGATCATGCCGATCTCGGTGCTGGGCCTGTTCCAGGCCGCGAGCATGATGCGCTACGTGCGTTCGGCCGTGCTCGACGTGGTGCGGCTGGACTACGTCACCACCGCGCGCAGCAAGGGCCTGAGCGAGGGCGCGGTCATCACCAAGCATGTGGTGCGCAACGCGCTCATTCCGGTGGTCACGCTGGTGGCGCTGCAGATGCCCGCGGTCTTCGGCGGCGCCATCGTCACCGAGCAGATCTTCCGCATTCCGGGCATCGGCAGCCTGCTCATCGACGCCATCCTGCGCAACGACACGCCTGTGATCATGGCCGTCACGTTCGTGTTCAGTTGCCTCGTGATCTTCTTCAACCTCATCGCCGACGTGCTCTATGGCTGGCTCGACCCGCGAATCAGCTACCGGTAGCCAGCCCGATCTGCGCAAGGCCCTTGGCTAATGCAAGAAATCACGCAAGTCCATCAGACGCCCGAACTCGGCAAGGCCATCACCAGCGTCTCGCCCTGGGCCGAGGCGTGGCGGCGCTTCAAACGGCACCGGCTCGCGTTTTACAGCCTGTGGCTGCTGGGGCTGATGGTGCTGGCGCTGCTGCTGGGTCCGCTCTTCTACAAGGTCGGCGTCAACGACATCGATTTCCAGTCCCGGCTGGCGGGGCCCAGCGCAAAACACCTCATGGGCACCGACGACCTCGGCCGCGACATGCTGGCCCGCATGCTCTACGGCGGGCGCATCAGTCTGGCGGTGGGGATGGCGGCGATGCTGATGGCCATCAGCGTCGGCGTCATCATCGGCTCCATCGCGGGCATGGCGCGCGGCTGGGTCGATGCCGCGTTGATGTGGGTGACCGACCTCTTCCTCAGCCTGCCGCAGCTGCCGCTGCTGCTGCTCCTGATCTTCCTCTTCCGCGACCCGCTGAAGAA
>JANOLA010000202.1:0-7473 GCA_031419535.1 Burkholderiales bacterium
GTCACCGCGAGAAAGATGCCGGGGAAGAAGATGTTGTGCGGGTACTCGTTGAACTGGGCGCGGCCTTCGGCCATCACGTTGCCCCTGGTCGGGATGTCGGGCGGCAGCCCGACGCCGAGGAACGACAGAATCGCTTCGACCAGAATGCCCGAAGCGCAGATGAACGTGCCCTGCACGACGAGCGGCGCCACCGTGTTGGGCAGGATGTGGCGCAGCATGATTTTCCAGGTGGGTGTGCCGAGTGACACCGCGGCCTCGACATAGGGCTCTTCGCGGATCGTCAGCACGAGCGCGCGCACCAGCCGCGTGACACGCGGGATCTCGGGGATCGCAATCGCGATCACGACGGTGAGCAGGCTGCCCCGCCACATCGCGACGAGCGCGATCGCGATCAGGATCGCCGGAATCGCCATCACGCCGTCCATCACGCGCATCAGCACCCCGTCGACCCAGCGCAGGTAGCCCGCGAGCAGGCCGAACACGATGCCGAAGGCGAGCGCCACGCACGCGGTGAACAGGCCGACGATCAGCGACACCTGCGTGCCGTAGATGACGCGGCTGTAGATGTCGCGCCCGAAGCTGTCCGAGCCCATCAGGAAGCGGTGCTGCAGCGTTGCACCTTCAAGTGTCGTGATCTCTCCCGTCTTGCCCGGCAGCAAGTCGCGGCTCGCCGGGTCGAACAGCGACGGATCGACCGTGCCGAGCCACGGCGCGAGCAGCGCAATGGCGACGAGCACCAGCAGCACGATGCCGCCGATGCGCACCGAAAGGTTGCGCCGCACCCGCATCCAGGCGCTCGGCTGAATGCGCACCGTCGCGGCTTCGACCGACAGCGCTTCGAACGTGGAGGGCGTGGTGGCGTGAGGCATCAGGCGCGCTTCATTTCAATAGCGAATCCGCGGGTCGAAAAACAGATACGACAGATCGACGAGCAGGTTGATCATCACGTAGGCGAATGAGAACAGCAGGATCACGCCCTGGATCGTCGGGAAGTCGCGCGCGAGCACGGCGTCGACGGTCAGGCGCCCCAACCCCGGAATGGCGTAGACAGACTCGGTAACGACCACACCGCCGATCAGCAGCGCGATGCCGATGCCGATCACGGTGACGATCGGCACCGCGGCGTTGGCCAGGGCGTGGCGCAGCAGCACCGTCGATTCGGGCAAGCCCTTGGCGCGCGCGGTGCGGATGTAGTCTTCGCCCAGCGTCTCGAGCACCGAGGCACGCGTGACACGCGCGATCAACGCGATGTAGATCACCGACAGCGTGATCGCCGGCAGCGTGAGGTGATACAGCCACAAACCCGGCCCGTCGGCCAAGCGCTTGTAGCCCTGCACCGGCAACCAGCCGAGCTTCAGCGAGACGAGCCAGATCAGCAGGTAGGCCAGCACGAAGATCGGGATCGAGAAGCCGAGCACCGAAAAGCCCATCAGCGCGCGGTCCAGCCAGCCGCCGAAGCGCCACGCGGCCAGCACGCCGAGCGGCACCGCCACGAGCACCGCCAACGTGATCGTGATCAGCGCGAGCGACAGCGTGGGTTCGAGGCGCTGGCCGATCAGTGTGGCGACGCCCGTCTTGTAATAAAACGACTGGCCGAGGTCGCCGCGCAGCACGTTGCCGAACCAGATCGCGTATTGCTCGGGGATGGAGCGGTCGAGCCCCAGGCCGGTGCGGATTTGCGCGATCTGCTCGGTGCTCGCCGCGTCACCCGCCATCACCGCCGCCGGATCGCCCGGCGTCAGGCGCAGCATCAGGAACACCAGCAGCGAGACGACCAGCAGGACGGGGATCGTTGCGAGCAGCCGGCGGGCGAGGAAGGCAAGCATCAACTCTTTTTCAGATTCCAGTAGATGTTGCCGTTCGTGATGAAGAACCCAGTGATGTTCTTGCGCGCCGCCATCGGCTGGTCATATTCACCGAGCGGCGCATGCGTGCCTACTTCGAAGGCGCGCGCGTGCAACTGGTCGGCGAGTTTCTTCTTCGAGGGCTCGTCGGTAGCGCGCATGAAGGCGCCGCGGATCTCGATCATCTTGTCGTCGCTGGCCCAGCCGAACCAGCCCGACTTCTCGCCGCGCGTATCCATCGTCGGGTTCGCGATCGGGCTCCACACGTCAAACACGTTCCAGGCAGTGAGGAACATGTGCCAGCCACCCTTGTCGATCGGGTCTTTCTTCGCTCGCCGGCCGACGAGCGTCTGCCAGTCCATCGCCTGCAGGTCGACCTTGAATCCGGCCTGGCGCAGCAACTGCGCGGCAACGTCGGGCAGTTTCTGGATCGACGCCAGGTCGGTGGGCTTCATGATGACGATCGGCGTGCCGTCGTAGCCCGAGGCCTTGAGCAAATCCTGCGCCTTCTTCATGTTGCTCTTGGCCTGGATGTCGCTGCCGGCCAGGCTCCCATACGGCGTGTTGCAGACGAACATGCTCGGGCAGGTGCGGTACAGCTCCTTCACGCCGACTTGCGCGCGCAAGAAAGGCTCTTGCGAGAACGCGGCGATCGCGGCCTGGCGCACTTTGGCGTCGTCGAAGGGTTTGTGCAAGTGGTTGAAGCGCGCCATGTACTGCAGGCCGAGGTTCGCGTATTTGGCGAGTTGCAGCGTGGTGTCAGCCTTCACGGTCTCGTAGTGGTCGAAGCCGAGCGCCTCGATGATGTCGACTTCGCCGTTCTTCAACGCGTTCACCTGTGCCTGCGCGTCGCGCAGCGCGAGATTCCATTCGACGCGGTCGACATAGACGTTCTTCCCGCCGGTGCTGCCAGACGGCGGCTCGCCGCGCGGCACGTACTTGGTGTTTTTCAGGTACACCGCCTTGTCGCCGGGCTTGAATTCGTCGCGCTTGAAAGTGAACGGGCCCGAGCCGATGTGCTCTTCGATCTGCTTGAACGCATCCGTTTCAGCGATGCGCCGGGGCATGATGAACGGCACGTTCGACGACGGCTTGCCCAAGGCTTCGAGCACGAAGCCGCAGGCTTCGCCCAGGAAGATGCGGAACGTGTCGGGCGACGGCGAATCCATGCGCTGCACGAAGGTCATCAGCGCGCTGCCCATCGCGTCGCGCTTGCCCCAGCGCTGCAATGACGCGATCACGTCTTCGCCGGTGACCGGCGCGCCGTCGTGGAACGCGAGGCCCTTGCGCAGCTTGAAGGTCCACAGGCGGTGGTCGCCACTTTCCGTCCAGCTCTCCACCATCTGCGGCTTGATCTTCGCGTTCTCGTCGGTGCCGAACAGCGTGTCGTAGATCATGTAGCCGTGGTTGCGGCTCATGTAGGCGGTGGTCCAGATCGGATCGAGGATCGCCAGGTTCGAGTGCGGCACGACGCGCAGCACTTTGTCCTGAGCCTGCGCCGCGGATTGCGCCATCACGGCGCCGAGCAGCAGGGCCAACGCGATCCAAGTTCTGCGTGCGATGAGCATCATGACAACCTTTCGTGAGAAACGGGGTAAGCAGGGACTGTGCCCGATTGTGGTGGCGGACTGAGGCCCACCGCCATGGGGGCAAACACGGTGCGCGCGGCTCCCCGAAGCCGGGGGTGTGCCTGCCCCGCGAAACGCGCGGCGCGGATTTGTTCACAGCCAAGAAGCCCGTGCCTGCCTACGATGTTACCCATCACAGCAGCCACACATTCAGCCATGAACCGAGTCCCGACTTTTCTGATGCGGGTGGTCGCGGCCAGGGACGTCAATGCCGCGGACGCCCAGGCCTGGGCCGCGTTGGAGGCCCGCGCGATCGAGCCGAACGCCTACCTGTCGCCGTTCTTCGTTCTGCCCGCGACTCGCTACCTCACGCCGCGGTCCGACACCATCGTCTGCTTGATCGAGCGTTTGCGTGCGGGTCAGCGTGATCTCGTGGGTGTAGGCATCTTCGACAAAGCGCTGGCAAGCCGTACGTTCCCGCTGCCACGGCTGATCGCTTACCGCAGCGTGCATTCTTTTCTGGGCGGGCTGCTGCTCGATCGCGACTGTCACGCCCAGGCGTTGGACGCCCTGATCAGCGGCATTCGGCGCCAGATGCCGTGGTTCATGGGCCTGGAATTCGGCCAGGCCTGGGCAGACGGTACGCTGGCACGCAACGCAGATAACCCCACGCGCCGCAACTATTGCGAGGTGCGCCGCGAAGGTGCGGTCGCACGCGCCGTGCTGTCTCCCTTCAAGGGCCTGGGGTTTCTCCAGGACAAGTCGTTCGGATCGCGCGTGCGCGACCTGAACCGCAGAAAGCGGCGCCTCGAGGAACAGGGGCAGGTGCAATGGCGTTGGCACCGCGACGATGGGATTCCAGGCGCCGCGGTCGAAGATTTTCTGGCCCTCGAACACATGGACTGGAAGGGACAGGCCGGCACCTCGCTGCGCTCCCAGCCCAATCATGAAGCGTTCTTTCGGGAGGTCGTGAGCGGCTTTGCTTCGCAGCAGCGTGCCTTGTTCACCGAACTGACCCTGGACGGCAAGCCCGTCGCCTCGTGCTGCAACTTCATTTCCGGTCGCATCGGATTCGGTTTCAAGATCGGCTGGAACCCGGAATTTCGCAGCGCCGCGCCTGCCAAGCTCAACGAGATCGAGTTGATGCGCCAAGCTCACGCAGCTTTTCCGGATATCGAGCTGTTCGACAGCGGCTCGGGCCCGGATTCGTACATCAATGACCTGTGGCCCGAGCGCAGAGTTCTGACGACCTTGATGACGCCCACCAACGCGGCAGGCGCTGTCGCCTTGCAACTGGTCGAGGGCGCAAAGCGCCTGCGGCAAGCGCTGCGCAGCGCGCTGGCACCGGTGCGCGAGCCGTTGCCCAATTCCGAACTCGCGACCTGACGCTGCGCCCGTTCCTGTCTGCTTGCTTGCTGAGCACAGCGGCAGCCTGATCCAGATCTGAGGCCGGCCGCCAGCCCTCACCCCAGCCCTCTCCCAGAGGGAGAGGGAGTAAGACACAAAGCTCTCAGCCTCTGACTCCTCGGCGCGGGGCCGCACGAAGCTGCCGCAGGCTCGCCGTTAACATGGCACGCCCTTCGCGACACAACGCCATGCCGACTTCGCCCCGCATCCCCGGCCACCGTTTCCTGCACTCGCCCGGGCCGACGCGCGTTCCCGACGAAGTGCTGCACGCGATGAGCCGGCAGCCGATGGATCTGGCGGACCCGCGCGTGTCGCAGATCATCGAGGCCTGCGAGGACGGGCTGAAGCGGCTGCTGCGCGCGCGCGACGCGAGCGTGCTGATGTTCTCGTCGAACGGCCATGGCGTGTGGGAGTCCGTGATCGTGAACCTGCTCGGCCCGGGCGACGCGGTGCTGATCCCCGGTACCGGGCACTTTTCCGACGGCTGGGCACAGATGGCGCAGGCCTTTGGCGCTGACGTGATTCGCACACCCTGGATCGAAGGCGAGCCGATCGACCCGGCCGCGGTTGAACAAGCGTTGCGCGATGACCCCCGGCACCGCATCAAGGCAGTGTTTGCGGTTCACACCGACACCGCCAGCGGCGACACCCGCGACTTGCAGGCCCTGCGCGGCGCGATCGATCGCGCCCGGCACCCGGCGCTGTTCGTCGTCGACGTGGTCGCATCACTCGGTGCCGCACCGTTTGCGATGGACGATCTGCGCGCGAATGTCGCGATCGGCGCATCGCAGAAGGGCTTGATGGCGCCGCCGGGGCTGGGCATCGTCGCGGTCGATGCGATCGCGCTGGCGGTGGCGCAAGCCAATCCGTCGCCACGCTTTTACTGGGACTGGGCGCGCCGCATCGGCGAGCCGTCTTACGTGAAGTTCTGCGGCACGCCGCCGCTCAACCTGCTGGCGGGGCTCGAGGCGGCGCTCGGACTGATCGAACATGAAGGGCTGGATGCGGTGCTGGCGCGCCACGCGCGCATCGCGGAAGCGGTGCAAGCCGCGGTGCAGTGTTGGGCGCAGCCGGGCGGATTGCGGCCGTTCGCCCGATCGCCCGGCGTGTGCTCGACCTCGGTGACGACGATCGCGGTGCGCGACGGCATCGATGTCGATGCGCTTCGCACGGTCGCGCGCGAGCGCTTCCAGGTGGCGATGGCCGGCGGGCTGGGCCCGTTGACGGGGCGCGCGTTTCGCATCGGGCATCTGGGCGACATCAATCCGGCGATGATCCTCGGCGCACTCGGCGGAATTGAAGCCGCGTTGCAGGTGCAGGGGATTCCGTTCGCGAGTGGCGTCGCGGCGGCGACCGCGAGCCTGGCGCGAGACGACTGAGCCGATGACATTGAGCGCACGATGAACATCGACCCGATCACGCTGTCGGTGCTGCAAAACGGCCTGCAGCAGGTGTGCAACGAAATGGACCTGGCGTTCGTGCGCAGCGCGTTCAGCCCGGTCATCGCGGAGGCGCTGGACCGCAGCGACGGCATCTACCACCGCGACACCGGCGAGCTGATCGCGCAGGGCGAACTCGGCCTGCCGGTGTTCGTGGGCACGATGCAGTTCACGGTGCAGGCGGTGATCGAGCATGTGCGGCGCCGCAACGCCGCGCTGCACCCGGGCGACATGTTCATCGTCAACGACCCGTACCTCGGCGGCACGCACTTGATGGACGTGAAGTTCGTGCAGCCGTTCTTCTACCGAGGCGAACTGTGGTGCTGGCTCGCCAACACCGGCCATTGGCCCGACACCGGCGGCATGGTGCCGGGCGGGTTTTCGGCGAGCGCAACCGAAGTCGAGCAAGAGGGGCTGCGGCTGCCGCCGGTAAAGCTTTACAAGCGCGGCGTGCTGGATGACGAGATCTTGTCGATCATCTTGTCGAACATCCGCATCGCCGACCAGCGCATCGGCGACATCAAGGCCCAGGCCGCCGCGCTGGCAACCGGCGAGAAGCGCCTGACGGCGCTGCTCGATCGCTATGGTTCGGACACGGTGCGCGAGGCGATCGTCGAATTGAAGTCGCGCGCCGCGCGGCAGATGCGTTCGATGATCGCGACGATTCCCGACGGTGTCTACGAGGGCGAAGCTTTCGTCGATTCCGACGGTGTGGTGAATGAGCCGCTGCGCATCGCGATGCACATCACCAAATCGGGTTCAGGCGATGGCGCGCAGTTGAGCTTCGACATGAGCGGCTCGTCGCCCCCATGCAAGGGTCCGATGAACAGCGTGATCGCGACGACCAAGTCGTCGATCTACCTCGCCGTGAAGCATGTGTTCCCGGAAGTTCCGATCAACGCAGGAACGTTCGAGCCGCTGCACATCGTCGAGCCCGAAGGCACGTTTCTCTACGCGCGCTACCCGCGCCCGGTGTCGGGCTGCGCGGCCGAGGTGAGCCAGCGCATCGCCGAGGCGGTGTTCGCGGCACTCGGCCAGGCCATTCCCGAGCAACTGTTCGGCGCGCCGGCGGGCACGAGCGGCAACCTCGGCATCGGCGGCTTCGATCCGGTCAAGAACCGCGCCTACGTGATGTACGTGATCTCGGGCGGCGGCTACGGCGGCAGCCCGGCGGGCGATGGCATCAGCAACGGCTGCTCGACGATCGGCATCTCG
>JANOLA010000203.1:0-10398 GCA_031419535.1 Burkholderiales bacterium
CTAGTCACGCTCGGACCCAAGACCCGAATCGGGCCGCACGGCGCGAACCTGGGCGAAACCTAGAATGAGCGTCACCATGACGACGACTGCCGACCCGGCGGCGACCGGCTTGGCGCAACGCGAGCCGAGAAATTTGGCCGCGTTCGCCAGGCTGCAGTCGCGACGCAAACGACGCGAAGCGGCCATCGAGGTTGTGCTGTTCGCCGCGGCCTGCGTGTCGGTGTTGACGACGCTGGGCATCGTCTACGTGCTCGTGTCCGAGTCGGTCGCGTTCTTTCGGCACGTGCCGTTGCTCTCGTTCCTGACCGACAGTCAATGGACCCCGTTGTTCGACGACGCGCACTTCGGCATTGCCGTGCTGCTCGCGGGCACGCTGTCGAGTTCGGGCGTGGCGCTGCTCATTGCGATCCCGCTCGGCACGATCATCGCGATTTACCTGTCCGAGTTTGCCGGGCACAAGACCCGTGAAACGATGAAGCCGCTGCTCGAGATGCTCTCTGGGGTGCCGACGATCATCTACGGCTACTTCGCGCTGCTCTTCGTGACGCCGTTGCTCCAGCGATTCTTTCCCGAATTGCCCGGCTTCAACGTGCTGTCCGCCGGCATCGTGATGGGCATCATGATCATTCCGTACGTGTCGTCGCTGTCGGAAGATGCCATGCGCGCCGTGCCGATGAGTCTGCGTGAAGGCTCGTACGCGATGGGCGCCACGCGCTACCAAACCGCTGTCAAGGTGGTCGTTCCCGCGGCCTTGTCGGGCATCGCGGCGGCGTACATCCTGGGCGTTTCAAGAGCGGTGGGCGAAACCATGATCCTCGCGGTGGCCGCCGGGATGCAGCCGAATCTGAGCCTGAACCCGCTCGAGCCCGCGGCGACGATCACTTCGTTCATCGTTCAAGTCGCTCTGGGCGACCTGCCGCACGGCAGCATCGGTTATCAAACAATTTTCGCGGCCGGTCTGACGCTGATGCTGGTCACGCTGGTGTTCAACCTGATCGGCTTCTGGTTGCGGCGCCGCTATCGGGAGGCGTATTGATGGCACCGATGGGATCTTCGCGCACCGAGGCGCTGCGTTTGACGATTCGTCGCCACAGGCGGCTGGACGTCCTGTTCGGCCTGCTGGGGCTGATGGCGATGATGATCGGCGTGCTGACGCTCGCGGCGCTGTTCACCGACATGGTGGTCACCGGCGTGCCGCGATTGACCGGCGATTTTTTCTTCAACTTTCCGTCGCGCCGCGCCGCAGAAGCGGGCATCCTGACGGCGTGGGTGGGCTCGCTGCTCGTGATGCTGGTGACGGCGCTGGTGGCTGTGCCGGTGGGAATTGCCGGGGCCATCTATCTCGAAGAGTATGCGCGCAAGAATTGGCTCACCGATGTGATTGAGATCAACATTTCCAACCTCGCGGGCGTGCCGTCGATTGTTTATGGCCTGCTGGCGCTGGGATTGTTCGTCTACACCTTCGGCCTGGGCCAAAGCATCATTTCCGCAGGGCTGACGCTGGCGCTGCTGATTCTGCCGATCGTGATCGTGACCACGCGCGAGGCCTTGCGTTCGATTCCGCTGCAAATTCGCGAGGGTGCCTATGCCTGCGGCGCTTCGCAGTGGCAAGTCGTCAGCCAGCACCTCGTGCCCTATGGCATGCCTGGGATCCTGACGGGCGTCATCATCGGTCTGTCGCGCGCCATCGGTGAAACCGCACCCATCATCACGATCGGCGCATTGACGTTCATCGCGTTCCTGCCGCCGGTTCCGGGCACGGGTGAACCGCCGGCCGGCCTGTTCGACTGGCTGTTTTCGCCGTTCACGGTGATGCCGATTCAAATCTTCAACTGGACCTCGCGGCCCGACCCCGCGTTTCACCAGAATGCCGCCGCGGCAAGCTTTGTGCTGCTGTTCATGACACTCGGCATGAACGCGCTGGCGATCTGGCTGCGCTTCCGCCTGCGCAAGAACATCAAGTGGTGATCCGCCGCTGACTTGCCGCACCAACGAACCCACCCACACCATGCCATCGACGCTCACACCGCCCCCAGCGCCGCCACCGCTCAAAGCCGAGTCGCGCAACCTCGACTTCCACTACGGGGACTTCAAAGCCCTGCGCGGCGTGTCGATGCCGGTGTACGAAAACAAGGTCACCGCGCTGATCGGGCCGAGCGGTTGCGGAAAATCGACCTACCTGCGCTGCTTCAACCGCATGCATGACCTGTACCCGGGCAACCGGTACGACGGCAGCATCCACCTCTACCCGGATCAGGTCGATATCTTGCACAAGAGCGTCGACCCGATCGAGGTGCGCATGCGCATCTCGATGGTGTTTCAGAAGCCCAATCCGTTTCCGAAATCGATCTTCGAAAACGTGGCCTACGGCCTTCGAGTGCGCGGCGAGAAGTCCCGCAGCTACATGCAAGACAAGGTCGAGGCCACCCTCAAGGGCGCGGCAATCTGGAATGAAGTCAAAGACCGGCTCGATGAAGTGGCGGTCAATCTTTCAGGCGGCCAGCAGCAGCGGCTTTGCATTGCTCGCGCGTTGGCCACCGACCCGGAAATCATTCTGTTCGACGAGCCGACCTCCGCGCTCGACCCCATCGCGACCGGCAGCATTGAAGAACTGATCGGCGAGATCAAACACAAGGTCTCGGTGCTGATCGTCACGCACAACATGCAGCAGGCGGCCCGTGTCTCCGACTACACCGCGTATATGTATATTGGCGAGCTCGTCGAGTTCGGCGAAACCAAGGACATTTTCATGAAGCCCAAGCGCAAAGAGACCGAGGACTACATCACCGGCCGCTTCGGCTGAGTCGCGGAGACCCGAGATGACCGACAAGCACTTGTCCACTCAATTCGACGCCGAACTCAGCGCGATTTCGACACGCGTCCTCGAAATGGGCGGGTTGGTGGAATCGCAGGTCAGCCGCAGCGTCTACGCGCTGACGCAGTTCAGCGTCGAAGTCGCCAGCGAAGTGATGATGACCGAGGAGCGCGTCAACGCGATGGAAGTTGAAATCGACCGCGACCTGTCGAGCATCATTGCCAGACGCCAACCGACGGCGCGCGATCTGCGCTTGTTGATCGCGATTTCCAAGACGATCGCCAACCTCGAGCGCGTTGGCGACGAGGCGGCTCGCATCGCGCGCATCGTGCAAAGACTGGTCGGCGCGGGAGTGTCCACGCGGCTGAGGCTGCCGGTGAGCGACCTGGCTTACGAGTCGGAACTCGCGGTGTCGCAATTGCGCAAGGCGCTCGACGCATTTGCCCGGCTCGATGTGGAGCGAGCGGTGGACGTGCTCAAGCACGACGATCTGATCGACCAGGAGTTCGAGGGGCTGCTGCGCAAGCTCATCACCTTCATGATGGAAGACCCGCGCACGATTTCGGCGAGCATCGACCTTGTCTTTGTCGCAAAGGCGATCGAGCGTGTCGGCGACCATGCCAAGAACCTCGCGGAGCAGATCATCTACATCGTCAAGGGCACCGACGTTCGTCACAACACCATCGACGAAGTCGAAACCCTGGTCCGATGAAACAAGAATCGAGGGAGCATCGATGAGTTCAGTCTTGGTGGTCGAAGACGAGGCGGCGATTGCGGAACTCGTGGCGATCAATCTGCGGCATGCGGGCTTCGAAGTTCGCATCTGCGGCGATGCCGAACAGGCCGTCGCCGCAGTGGACAGCGTATTGCCCGACCTGGCGATCGTCGATTGGATGCTGCCGGGGCAGTCGGGCCTGGGCCTCGCCAAACGCTGGCGGTCGGAGCGCCGAACCCGCGACTTGCCATTGATCATGTTGACGGCGCGCGCCGAAGAGGCGGACAAGATTGCCGGGCTCGACGCGGGTGCCGACGACTATCTCACCAAGCCGTTTTCGACGAATGAGTTGTTGGCGCGAGTGCGCGCGCTGCTCCGCCGCAAGGCGCCGGAGGCACTGGATGCGGGTGTGACCATCGGCGTGCTCACGCTCGATCCGGCGACGCGGCGTGTCACGGGCTCCGGGCGCGACGTGAAGCTCGGCCCGACCGAGTTTCGGCTCTTGCGCTTTCTGATGACGCACCCCGAGCGTGTGCACAGCCGTGCCCAGTTGCTTGACAGGGTGTGGGGCGACCACGTCTTCATCGAGGAGCGAACCGTCGACGTGCACGTGAAGCGCCTGCGCGAGGCTTTGAGTCCGGTGCAGTGCGCCGGGATGATCGAGACGGTGCGCGGTGCGGGCTATCGCTTGAGCCAGTCTTCCGACGCCGTTTCGGTCTGAGCGCCGCTGGCGCTGTGCAAGGCACGCGTGTCCTGGTTGTTGCCGAGAATATTGGCGGGCACGCTGGCTTTGCTCAGCGGCGCCTGGATCGGCTCGATCCTGGGGCGTGGGTTAGACGCACCCGTGCTCAGCGTTCTGCTGGGAAGCTGCGGCGCGCTGGCGGCGATTGCCGCAGTCGACGCGATGCGCGGCTACCGGCTGGTGCGATGGCTGCGCAGCTCGCAAGAGGACATGGCGCCGCGCGCTGCCGGTTTGTGGGGCGAAATCGGCTATCGAGCCGAACGTTCGAGGCGCACCCTCGAAGCCGAGGTGAAGCGGGAGCAATTGCGTCTGACGCAGTTTCTCTCCGCGATCGAAGCCTCGCCGAACGGCGTGCTGTTGCTCGATTCGAACCAGCAGATCGAGTGGTGCAATTCGGTCGCCGCCGACCACTTTGGCCTCGACCCGAAACGCGACTTGCGCCAAACGATCACCAACCTGGTCCGCACCCCCGCGTTCGTGGAGTACCTGCGCGAGGGCCGATTCGACTCGCCGGTGTCGTTTTCCGGGCCCGGCGCGAGAGCCGCGCTTTCCGTGCTGGTGCGCCCCTACGCGGCCGGGCAGTTGCTGGTGTTGACACAAGACATCACGCAGCGTGAACGATCCGAGGCGATGCGCCGCGATTTCGTCGCCAACGTGTCGCATGAGATTCGCACGCCATTGACCGTGCTGGCCGGATTCGTGGAAACCATGAGTCGGCTGGAGTTGACCGAGGTCGAACGCAAGCGCTCGTTGGCCTTGATGACCCAACAAACCCAGCGCATGCTCGCCCTGGTGAGCGATTTGTTGATGCTCGCGCAGTTGGAGGGCAGTCCGCTGCCGCCGCCGCAACAGTGGCAGAACCTCGGGCGCCTTTTCGAGCAGGTGCTGGCCGACGCGAACTCGCTGTCGGCCGGGCGCCATGCGTTGACGCTGGCGGCGCCGCTGGGCGTGGAGCTGGCCGGCATCGAGTCGGAGTTGGCCAGTGCCATCGGCAATCTGGTGAATAACGCCGTGCGCTACACGCCCACGGGAGGCCGGATTGACA
Organism: Burkholderiales bacterium; assembly: GCA_031419535.1. GTDB lineage: Bacteria > Pseudomonadota > Gammaproteobacteria > Burkholderiales > Burkholderiaceae_C > JAEMQF01. Next base: position 5,318 of record JANOLA010000203.1, read on the forward strand.
TCGCATGGCGCCTCATGGCCGATGGCTCGGGGCAAATCAGCGTCACCGACACGGGGCCAGGCATCGCGCGCGAGCACTTGCCGCGCCTGTCGGAGCGTTTTTATCGCGTCGATGGCAGCCGCTCGCGCGACACCGGCGGCACGGGGCTGGGGCTGGCGATCGTCAAGCATGTGCTGCAACGCCATGGCGGGGAGCTGCAAGTCGAAAGCGAGGTCGGCAAGGGTTCGAGTTTCCGATTGGTTTTCCCGCCGGCACGGGTGCGTGTGGCCGCAGCGCTCGAAGAAGGGGTCGCGGCCTCGTAAGACGCCGGGCCCCGCAGCGTGGGGCCAAGTCCGGGGCTATCGACCGACCCGGCGGTAAATCGCGGTCACTTCATCGTCGTTGTTGCTGCGCCGCGTTCGTGCCACGGGTCGCCAGCGCGGTCCCACCGGCGCCGCGACCTGGCGGGTTTCGACCTGCAGCAGGTACTCGCATGTCGAGGCATCGGCGGGCGTCGCCGCGTCGACCCGATACCCGCCGTGGTACTCGAGCGCAGCCACCTGCCCGCGTTGCATGCCGGGCGCTGCGATGCAGGCGTCTGGCGGCACATGCTGGGCGATACGCTGCACCAGGGACCGAAAGCTTCGGGCGTGGTTCAACGGCGGAAGCATCAACGTCATCAGCAGCAACCAGCACAGCACCACGCCACCCGCGGGCAGCACGAGGCTCTTCCAGAGAGGGTGGCGGTTGCGGCCGGAGCGCCAGCGAACCAGCCACAACCAGGCGAGCGTCGCAAGCACGGCCAAAACGAGCGCGAGCCAAGAGAACGAAGGCTCGAACCCAGGCACGAGACGAGCGAGGTTCGCCGCCGGCTTGGCCGGAACGCCCGTGTGCATCGCCGCATAGACGACCCAAATGACGAGCGCGCCGGTGCTGAAGAAAAAGACCGAGAACCAATCGATCGCCGCAGAGGTTCCGCGCTGCAGGGTCGGCAAGGCGAACGCGGCGAGCACGGCCAGGGCGGGCAAGCCGAGCATCAGCGCGCGGTCCGAGCCACCCATCGCGATGCACGCAAACACGCTCGCCAACAGGCAGCCGAGTGGAACCGCCATGTGCCGGTGCAGCAAGTGCAGGCGCCAGCGCCACAGGGTCCACAGCGCCAGCGGCCAGGCGGGCCAGGTGAACCAGGCCAACAGTCGCACCGTTGTCCACACGTCGGTCAGCGATGCGTAATGGCCCAGACGCCAGCCCCAGGCACCGAGTGCGCTTGCCACGGCCAGTGCAATCGCCATGCCGAGCAAGACCCAGCCGACGAGGCTGCGCGCCCTGTCGTAGGCTGAGCGCCATGCTATCGCCACGCCGATCGCGCCGAGCACCAGCGCCATCGTCGGCGCCCCGCTGGCTGCCAGCGAGCCCAGCGCGACGGGCATTGCAAGGCGTGGTTCGAGTGTTCGAAACGGGCTCGCGGCCAGCGCGTACAGGTAAAGCGTCACCGCCGCCAACTGGCCGAGTTCCGGAGTGGTTTCATGCCCGAATTGCAGCAACCCGAGCGTGGCGATCAGCGCGAGCAGCGCGCCATCTGCAATGGCTCGCGCGTAGTCCACCGGGTGTGCCTCGCCGCCAAAGGCAAACGCCAACGGTTGCGCGGCCTCGGTGCGGGCCAGGTGGTAGGTGGTCAACCAGGTCAGCGCGAGTACGAGCGCAAGCAGCAGCATGAACGGGATTCGTGCGGCCAGGGCAGGGACGACGAACGGGTCGAGCAGCTTGATCGATGCCGCCCCCAGCCAGTAAGGCAGCAGCGCCGGGTCGGCCGGCAAACCGCCCACGCTCGGAGCAAACCAGGAGGTTCGCCCCTGGGCGATGTTCGCCATGTGGCCGAAGGCGCTCACGTCCGCGGTTTTCCACGGGTCGCGCCCGAACAGACCCGGCAGCAGGTAAGCGGCGCACAGCAGCAACAGCGCCAGGCGCGGCAAGCGTTGCACGGCGCGTTGTGTGACGAGGGCGGGGTTGGGTGAATTCACAGTCATGCCTGAATCGAGCCTCGATCATGCCGCATGCGCCGGCGGCAATGAAAAAGGCAGCCGAAGCTGCCTGGATTCAAGGTGCCCGCAGGCGGGAGAGCTATTTCTTCGCGCCGATGCGGGTGAACTTGTTGCGGAACTTCTCGACCCGGCCGCCCAACGAATCAACGCTCTTTTGCGTGCCGGTATAGAACGGGTGCGATTCGCTCGTCGTCTCCACCTTGTAGAGCGGCAGTTCGCGGCCGTCGTCCATCTTGATCGTTTCGCGCGTCTGCGCGGTGGAGCGCGTCACGAACTTGAAGCCGTTCGACAAATCGACGAAGCAGACTTCGCGATACGCGGGGTGAATTCCTTCTTTCATGCCAATGTCCTTTGTGCTGTGTGAGCGGCAGCCACGCAACATCAATGCGCACTTGCCTGCGGCGTGAAGCCGGCGATTGTAGCTTGAGGCCTGGGCGCGCTTCAGCCGCCGCGGCGCATCATGTCGAAGAAGTCGTGGTTGTTCTTGGTCGCCTTCATCTTCTCGAGAATGAACTCCATTGCCTCGATTTCGTCCATCGAATAGAGGAGCTTGCGCAAGATCCAGGTCTTTTGCAGGATTTCGGGCTTGAGCAACAACTCCTCGCGCCGCGTGCCCGACTTGTTCAACAGGATCGACGGGTAGACGCGCTTTTCCGACATGCGCCGATCCAGGTGGATTTCGCAGTTACCCGTGCCCTTGAACTCCTCGTAGATCACTTCGTCCATGCGGCTGCCGGTGTCCACCAGCGCCGTGCCGATGATCGTCAGCGAGCCGCCTTCCTCGATGTTGCGCGCCGCACCGAAAAAGCGCTTCGGGCGCTGCAAGGCGTTGGCGTCCACACCGCCGGTCAGCACCTTGCCCGACGACGGCAACACGTTGTTGTAGGCCCGTGCGAGCCGGGTGATCGAATCGAGCAGGATCACCACGTCCTTCTTCAACTCGACCAGGCGCTTCGCGCGCTCGATCACCATTTCTGCGACTTGCACGTGGCGCGCCGCGGGTTCGTCGAACGTCGAGCTGATGACTTCGCCGCGTACGGTGCGCTGCATTTCCGTCACTTCCTCGGGCCGCTCGTCCACCAGCAGCACGATCAGGTAGACCTCGGGATAGTTGGCGATCAAGGCATGCGCCAGGTTCTGCATCATCACCGTCTTGCCGCTCTTGGGCGCCGAGACGAGCAGCGCGCGCTGGCCCTTGCCGAGCGGCGCGATCAAATCGACGATCCGACTCGTGATGTTCTCTTCCGACTTGGTGTCGCGTTCCAGCTTGAATTGCTCTTTCGGGAACAGCGGCGTCAAGTTCTCGAACATGATCTTGTGCTTGCTCTCCTCGGGCGTCAGGTCATTGACCTTGTCGACCTTGACGAGCGCGAAATAGCGCTCACCGTCCTTGGGCACGCGCACTTCGCCTTCAACCGCGTCGCCGGTGTGCAGGTTGAAGCGACGAATCTGGCTCGGGCTGAGGTAGATGTCGTCGGTCGACGCCATGTAGCTCGCATCGGGAGAGCGCAGGAAGCCGAAGCCGTCGGGCAGCACTTCCAGCACCCCGTCGCCGAAGACCTGCTCGCCGCCCTTGGCGCGGCGTTTCATGATCGCGAACATCAGCTCCTGCTTGCGCATGCGAGCGACGTTTTCAATCTCCAGCGCCTCGCCCATCTTGATCAGTTCGGAGACATGGAGGGCTTTGAGTTCTGACAGGTGCATGAGGGTGCGGCGCTTGAGGAATATGACTCGACAGCCACGACTGGGCCGTGGAGTGAATGCCGACAGCGAACGCCGAGTAGCCGTTAGGGCCGAAGCGCCGTGCCGTGAAGGATGGCTGTGTGGGACGTCTCGACCACCACCTCACGCGTCCGGGCAGTGTGTTCCCGGGGCGGCGCTGGGGTCGGAATTCTTCGGGGGTCGGGCCCGGCTGGCAAGCACGGGCGCATCAACAATGCAGCCGATTATAGGTTGCCGTCGAGGAAGGCTGTCAACTGCGATTTGGACAGCGCGCCGACCTTGGTCGCCGCGAGTTGCCCGCCCTTGAACAGCATCAGCGTCGGAATGCCGCGAATCCCGAACTTGGCGGGAACGTCGCGGTTTTCATCGACATTCATCTTGGTCACTTGAAGGCGCCCGTCGTAGTCCCTGGAGACCTCGTCCAGGATCGGCGCGATCATCTTGCAGGGGCCGCACCACTCGGCCCAGTAGTCCACCAGAACCGGCTTGTCGGATTTGAGGACGTCGGCGTCGAACGATGCGTCGGACACATGCTTGATCAATTCACTGCTCATTGCGATCCTCGGCTGTCGAACCTGCGAACTTGCGCTGGGGGCACAATGATTCTGACACAAGCAATGCGGGCACGCTTTCCTCACTGGATTTCCTCATGGCTGCAATAGCCTGGCTCGATCTGGACCGGCACGACTGTCCAGCCGACCCCTGGCCAAGAATCGCGGAAACGATTGCCGAAGCGGCGGCGCTGCACGGCGCCGAATTGCGCGACAGCATCGTGCTCGTGCCCTTCGCCCAGCTCCTGCCCTGCGCCGTTCGGGCTTTCGCACAGCGCGGCGGCTGGATGCCACGCGTTGAAACCACGGCCACCTTGGCCAGAGCGCAGGCGCAGCTGGCATCAACCGAGGCGCAAGGCTTGACGTTCGACATCGCCACCGACGCCTTGAACGCGCTGGCGATGCTGCGCTGGCAGGCCTGGGGCCAGCAGTGGGAGCGGCGCGACCCCGCGGGCTTCGCGCAGGCCGCCTTGCACCTCACCCAGACATCGCACGCCTTTGCGTCGAGCGCCCACGGCCATCGGCCCGACGCGCGGCCGGCTTATTGGGCCCGTGCGCGCGAAGCGCTGGCGCCGGTGGACGGTTTCGGTGCGAGAGACCGCGCGCTGGCCCGGATCGCCCTCGAATGGGCCGCCGTGAGCGCGAAGCCCGCCACCGATTCGTTGTTCTTCATCGAGCCCGCCGCATGGTTCGTGGTCAGCGCCGGTGGGCGCGACGCATTGACCCTCAATTTGCTGGAATCCGCGCCGGCGCACACCCCTTGTGTCGTCATTGATCTGGACGCCAG
>JANOLA010000204.1:0-1995 GCA_031419535.1 Burkholderiales bacterium
CGCCGCTGCGGCCGGTTGCGCAGCGGCGCCAGGCCATCGCGTTCGTCGATGTTGAGCAGAGTCGCGCCGACTTGCATGCGCAGGCCCGGGCGCGGCTGCCATTTCGCGGTGGGCTCGACGCCCGTGATGACGATGTTGCCGCGATTGAGGGTCACGAAGTTGACGCTGTCGAAATCGACGAGGTCCTGGATCTTGGTCCGGAACACGCTGAACTGCACGCCGCTGTGCTCGCCCTCGAGGCGCTGCGCCAGATTGAATTCCAGGTTGCGGCTGCGCTCGGGTTTCAGGTTGGGGTTGCCCACCAGCGGGTGCCCGAGCGCGAAGAAACTCGGTGGTTTGAAGCCCTGGCCGTAGCTCGCCTTGAGTGTGGTGGCGCCACCGGGCAGGTTCCACACCGCGCCGACGTGAGGCATGACTTCGCGGCGCGAGTGCTCAATCTTGTCCATGCGCAATCCGAGCTGAAGCGCCAGCGCTTCGTTGGCTTGCATGCGGCCCTCGGCAAACAGCGACTGCGTGCGGCGCGTCAAGTCGAAGTTCAGCTGCACCGGCCCGCCGCCGAAAAAGTCGCCCACGCTGATCATCCTGCCTTTCTCGATTTGATACTTGGCGCCGACGGCCAGGCTCGCCGCACCCCATTGCCGGGTGGCCGTGGTGTGCACTGCGACGTTGCGAAAGTCGGTGTCTCCCACATAGGCCAAGACCGGATTGCGCAACCCGGCGTCGATCGCGCCGTTGTTTGCATGGTCACGACGCTCGACCACCGAAACTCCGGCCTGCACCCGGGTGTTTGGCGTCAGCGACATGCTGCCTTGCGCGGCAGCCACCGAATCGCTGCTGGTCGAGGTGGTTTTTTGGCGCAACACCGCCAGGCGCGGCCCGCCGCTGTCGTCTGGGAAGGCCTCGCTGTTGCGCTCGGTGCGGCGCTGCGACACCTCGCCGTCGATGCCGCTGCCTGGGGTCACCTGCAAGCGGCCTGAGAAGGTGTGGATGCGCAGCCAGGCGTCGTCCGCGCGGCTGCCTTCATGGGAATGGCCCACGCCCAACTGGCCGCCCCAGATCGAGTCGCCCAATGCGACGTCGCCGCCGATGCGCTGGAAGCCGTCTTGTCCCACGCCGATGTAGCCACTGCCCTGAACGCCCGGTTTCACGGCGCGTTTCGTGACGATGTTCAGCACCCCAGCCAAGGCCTCACCGCCGTGAACGGCCGAGGCCGGCCCGCGCAGGACTTCGATTCGTTCCACCTGGTTGAGGTCGATGGCCGACAGGTCGTACGCGCTGCCGCGGGTGGTCGTGGGGTCGTTCACCTTCACGCCGTCCACCAGCATCAGCACGTGGCTGTTCTCCGCACCGCGCATGTACAGCGATGAAAAGCTGCCGGTCTTGCCGGCCTGGTCGACATAAATTCCCGTCACCCGGTTCAGCAACTCGCTCAGCTTGGCGGCGTTCGATTCCTGAATCTCGCGCGGGCCGATCACGGTGAGGGACTGCGCCAGGCTGCTGGGCGTGGAAAGCAGGTGCGAGCCTGTCACCACCACAGGCGGCAGTTCGGTTGGCGCCCGGGTCGGGCTTTGGGCCACCGCCAGCGCACTCAAGCCCGCCAGTTGCCCGGCACACAGCCATCGGCCCAAAGCCGCCAAGGGGGTGGCGCGCAATCTCTCAACCCGCGAGCAGCCGAAATGCCGCGACCGGCCGGTGATAGCCCTTCAGCGTCAGCTCTGCCGCCGGCTCCACTTGGAACGCGCCGTCCAGCGCGGCGATCACGCGCTGCGCCAGTAGCGTCTCGCCGCCGCGCGCCTCGCCGCACAGGCGCGCCGCGAGATTCGTCACCGTGCCGATCGCGCCGTAATCGATTCGCCCCGGAAAGCCGATGCCGCCGATCGTCGCGAAGCCCATCGCAACGCCCACGCCCATCTGCAACTCGTAGCCGCGCTTGCGCCAGCCGGCACTGAGCGTGGTCACCTCGGCCTGCATCGCCAGCACCATGCGCGCGGCGCG
>JANOLA010000205.1:0-16862 GCA_031419535.1 Burkholderiales bacterium
GGCCCACCTCGCGGCACCTGGACCGCCGATCAAATCATCACAGTGTGCGCATCAACGCCTGCATGCGAGCGCGCAACGCCGCATCGGGCAGACGGCCGGCACCGCCACCCATGTTCTGATCCATGTGCAAGGGGTTGTGCGTGGCTGGGATGGCGCAAGTCACCGCCGGGTGGGCGATGACCCACTTGAGAAAGAACTGCGCCCAGTTCACGCAATCGAATTCGGCCGCCCAATCGGGCAGCGGGCGCCGTCCGACATGGCCGAACAGCGAGCCGCCGTCGAAGGGCCGGTTGATCACGACCGCCAGCCCGCGCTCGGCGGCGAAGTTCATCACGCGTTCGGCGCTCGTGTCGGCGAAGTTGTAGGTGATCTGGATCGCGTCCATCGGCTGGGTGCGGATCAGTTTTTCCACTTCGTCGTGGTCGCGCCCATGCGAGGTCGAGACGCCGATCGCGCGCACCCGCCCGTGCTCCTTGGCGGCGCGCAGCAGCTTCAGATGCGCCTTCCAGTTCAGCAGGTTGTGCACCAGCACCAGGTCGAGGGCCTTGACACGCCACAGCTGCAGTGAGTCTTCCAGCTGGCCGGCGCCGAACCGGTCAAACGCCGTCCACACCTTGGTGGCGCTGTAGAGCTTGCCGGCGTGCGGCAGCTCGGCAAGCAGTTCGCCGACGAGCCGCTCGGCGCGGCCGTACATCGGCGACGAATCGATCATGCCGCCGCCGGCCGTGAAAAAGCGCTCAAGCACCTGCTTGCGCGCGGTCCGCTCGAACAAGTCATTGGCGGCAACGTCGAACGTGAGCCACGTTCCCATGCCGATCGGAGGCAAGGCCGCGCCCGCCACTCGCGGGATGGAGCGCCGGGGCGATGGCTGCGCCCGAACGCAGCTTCCCGACCCCACGACGGCCGCGGCGGCCAGGCTCAATACGCGGCGTCGCTCGATCATGGGTGGCAGCGGTCCGGAGTGCGCAGAGACCGGAACGTTCAACGGATGTCGGCCACGCCGATCCCGGCGGCGTCGAAGCCACCGTCCACGGCGAGCGTCTGGCCGTTCACATAGCTCGCGGAATCGCTGCACAAAAAACCCACCGCGGCGGCGATTTCCTCGGGCGTGCCGTAGCGATTCAGCGGGATCGCCGCGTGGTAGCCGGCGCGGATCGCCGGCGTGTGGACTAGTTTGGCCATCGCCGTGTCCACCGGCCCGGGCGCGACTGCATTGACGCGGATTCCGAGGTGGCCGAGCTCTGCCGCTTGCTGGCGCGTCAAGTGCATCAGCGCGGCCTTGCTCGTGCCGTAGGCAACGCGCAGCGTGCTCGCGCGCAGGCCTGAAATCGACGCGATGTTGACGATGGCGCCGCCACCGTTGCGCAGCATCAGCGGCACCGCCGCCTGGCTGCACAGAAACGGGCCGTTCAGGTTGGTCGCCAACACGCGAGACCAGTCGTCGAACGTGGTCTGCAGAAGCGGCTTGAAGACGGCGACCCCGGCGTTGTTGACCAACGCATCGAGCCGCCCCCAGCGCTGCCCGATGCGCTCGAACGCAGCGCGCACCTGTTCTGGCGACGACACGTCGGCGTGCAGCGCGAGCCAGCGCTGCGGGTCGCCGAGGCCGGGCGTGCAGGCGTCGAGCGTTTCGCGGTCGATGTCGATCAGCGCGACACGCCGGCCCGCGCCGAGAAACCAATGTGCGATCGCAAGACCGATGCCGCGCGCGGCGCCGGTGATCACCGCGACTTCGGGTTCGGCCGAACTCACGATGAAAAAGCGGCGTCGCGGCCGCGATTGCGTTGGGTCATGGCGGCGAATGCTACCGTGCCGCCGTCTGGCCTTGCGCTGCCGTGGCCAACCCGCCGGCCGTGGCGCGTGCCACGCCTGCGCAATGAGCCGGCGCAGCGTTGTCTCGCCGCGTGACCGCGCTACGCTATCGCGCTAGGTGGTCGCGCAACGTTTATCGCGCTACGTTATCGCGCTACGTTGCCGCGTCGCGCCGTACTGGCGTCGGGCCTGCGCTGCAGCTCGCCGGGGCGGCGCTGGCGCTTGATGGTCGGCGGCGGCGGCACTTTGTTGATGCGCCAATGCAGCGTGATCGCCGCCGCGCCGAACAACAGCAGCGCGCTCAGCACACTGGGGGAGTGGGTGCCGAACAGCAGCACCGTCGCGACGCCCGCTGTCGCGTACACCAGCGGCATCTTGCGGTAGATTTGCTTCGGCAGCCACATGGTCAGTCTCCTTGATTGACTCGTTGCTTTGGCCGGCTCAGCAGGTGAGCCGATGCGATTCATGGTGGATCACGGCGCGCGCCATTGCCGCGGCAAAGCGCCTGGCAGTCACCGGCGACGGCCAGCGCCTGCCGCCGGCGAGGCTGTCCTCGCGGTACGCGATGCGTGCGCCTTCCCCGCCGTCGCTGAGCCGCTTCACCACCACCCCCGCCACATAACCGTCGCGCAGCGGGGTCGGATGCGCGATCGCGAAAATTCGGTAATCGCCCTCGTTGAACTCGTCGTATTTCATCCCGTTGCCTGCTGCCCTTGCGTGCTGTGCGATTCAGTGGGCGATGCGCCCTCCCGCCTTGGGCCGATCATTGCCGCAGGCGTGCGCCCCAGGAATCCCCAGCTTGCGGGTCGCGCCGCGGGCACGGTGGCCGCGGCGAAGGTGAGATGCGAACTACGCCGCGATCGGCGCAGGTTCTGCGCGCGGCGCGGGCGTTTCCCCCCGCATACGAGGAGGGGCTCGGGCTCAGATCGGAGACTGAGAGTTTGTCGCTGCGGCGGCGGCCAGCCCTCACTTGCAGTGCGCGTTCCGGCTTGCAAGCCGGAACCGCTCTCGACGGGCTCCCCGCGTGCGGCTCGAAAGTCCCGTCTCGCCCCCCGCCCTCTCGCGGCGGGAGAGGGAGCAAGACGGCTCAGCCTCAGCCGATGCAGGTTCGGTTCTTGCCCGCGCGTTTGGCTTCGTAGAGCGCGCGGTCCGCGCGCTCGAGAATCGCTTCCAGGTTCTCGCCCGTGGCGCACCCGGTGACGCCCGCGGAGAAGGTGACGAACACGTCTTTGTCCTCGTGCAGGAACAAGCCGCCACTGAGCTTGCGCTGCAGTCGGGTGAGGATCACTTGCGCCTGCTCGATCGAGGTCTGCGGCAACAGCACCACGAATTCCTCGCCGCCGTAACGCGCCACCAGGTCGGTGGCGCGCAGCGTCTTGGCCACCAGCGCGGCCAGCGCCTTGAGCGCCTCGTCGCCCGCGCCGTGGCCGAGTTCATCGTTCAGGCGCTTGAAATTGTCGATGTCGAGCAGGCCCACCGCCAGCGGCTGGCCGCTGCGCTCCATGCGAGCGAGCTCGGCGTCGAACACCTTGACCAGGCCACGCCGGTTCGCGATTTGCGTGAGCTGGTCGGTCGTCACCTCGTCGGACAGGCGCCGCAGCTCGTCTTCGAGCTGGTTCACGCGCTCGCTCAGCGCGGCGGCCTTGCCGTGTTCTTCGTCCAGGCGGGAGCGGGTGCGCGCCACCAGGCCGTGCACGGTGCGCGCTTCGTCGACCATCTCGCGCACCACCGAGGCCAGGCTCTCCAGCGTGTCGGCGTGTTCGATGGTCTCGGTGTAGCGGCCCACGTTGTCATGAAACCGCCCGGTCTGCGAGCCGAGTTCCCCGAGGCTCGCGAGCATGCTCGCCATCAGTTCCTTGAGCGCGGCACGCGCCTGTTCGCGCTCGGCACGCAGGCTGCCCTGGTGCTCGCGGGTGCTGCGCAGCAACTCGTTGACCGCCTTCAAGGCGCGCGCGCTGATGCCGGCTTCGAGAACGCTGTGCATCGCCTGGCACTGGCCTTTGACCCAGGAGTCGCTTTCCGCCAGCTCGGCCATGCTCGCCGTGAGTTCTCGACACAGTGCGCCGAGTTGCTCGACCAGTCGTTCACGATGGCGCGCCTCAGCGGGTTCGGCAGCGCCCGCGCGGGGTTCGCCCACTGTTGGGTCCGGCGCAGGCGCCGCTTGCCGGTCGTTCGACGGCTCGCCGGCGGGGGCTTGAGAGTCCGCGCCGTTTGCTGCCGATTCGAGCTCAGCCGCCTGCGAAGAAGGGCTGGTTTCCCAGCTTGTCACGAGCTGGTTCAGGCGCTGCGTCAGGCGCTGTGCGTCGCTGCGGCTGCCGTCCAGCACGCGCTGCACGCCATCTTTCTTGCGTGCCGATGTCCAGCCCTTGCTGCCGCGCTCCACACCCCGCACAAGCCGCTCGATCAAGTCGGCGAGCTGGGCCCCGGTGTCATCGGCTTCGGCCAAGGGTGCCGGGCGCGTGACCTTGGGCGGTGCCGTGCCGCCTTCGCGCTCGTAGGCTTGGGCAAAGTTTCCCGGCGTCGGCTCGCGCTTCTCCACCGCCAGGCGGCGCAGTGCGGCCCTCGCGATCTGCGCCGCTGAGAGTCCGTTCTCGGATTGAGTGGTTGAACTCATGCCAGGTCCCAGCCTCTCATTCAAGCCGCCGCGGTGGCGCCAAGCAACTGAGCGCCGGTGGGGTTCGCCGCCTGCACCGCGGCACCGGCCAGCCAGGGTGCGCGCTTGGGCAACAGTACTTGTTCGACCCAGTCCTCCAGTTCGCGCGGCGGCAAGGCGCGGTTGAACAAGAAGCCCTGCATGATCGTGCAGCCCAGGCGCGCGAGGATCTGCATCTGGTTCGACGTCTCCACGCCTTCGGCGACGACGCGCAGGCGCAGCGACTGCGCCAGCGCCATGATCGCGGTCACGACCGCCGTGCTCTCGCGCTGTTTGCCCAGGCTCTTCACGAACGAGCGGTCGATCTTCAGCTCGCCGATCGGCAACGTGGTCAGGTAGGCCAGCGACGAGTAGCCGGTGCCGAAGTCGTCGATCGAAATTTGCACTCCCATCGCCTCGAGCCGGTGCAGCGTCGGAATCACACCGTGAAGGTCTTTCATCAAGCCGGTTTCCGTGATCTCGATGCCGATCGCGCCATGCGCGACACCGGCGCGCGTGACCGCCGCGTGGATCGTGTCCACCAAGTCGTCACGCTCGATCATCCGGTTGGGCAGGTTCACCGCGATCGGGTCGCACAAGCCGAAACGCGCCTGCCAGGCGCGCGCCTGACGCGCCGCCTCGCCGAGCGCCCATTCGCTCATCGCGACGATCAGGCCGGACTCCTCGGCCACGGGAATGAACTCGCCTGGCGGCACCAGCACCTTGTCGCGCCGCCAACGCATCAGGGCTTCGGTGCCGACCATGCAGCCGGTGCTCACGTCGATCTTGGGCTGGTAGTGCAGCACCAATTCGTCGCGCTCGATCGCCTTGTGCAATGCACTCTCTAGCGCCAGCCGTTCGCGGCCCTTGCCGGCGAGCATCGGGCTGAACTGGAGCACAGCGTTGCTGCCTTGCGCCTTCACCGCCGACATCGCCGAGTCGGCGTTGCGCAGCAGGTCGGCGGCGGACAACGCATCGCGCGGGAACAAAGCGATGCCCACGCTGGCGCTGATGAAACACTCCTGGCCCCCCACGACGATCGGCGCGTGCAGCACCTCCATGATGCGCTGCGCGACCGCCTGTGCATGCTGCGCGTCCGCCACCTCGGGCAACAGCGCGGCGAACTCGTCGCCGCTCAAGCGGCCCACGCATTCGAGGCGGTGCACCGCTTGCACGCTGGCCATGGCTGCATCGGCCGTGGGCGGCGCGTCGTAGTGGCGCACACAGGTTCTCAGACGGCGCGCCACTTCGCGCAGCAACTCGTCGCCGGCGGCGTGGCCGAGCGTGTCGTTGATCACTCGGAACCGGTCGAGATTGATCTGCAGCAGCGCCACGCCGCGCGTCGAGCGCTGCGCGTGTTCGATCGCGCGTTCGGTGCGTTGCACGATCTGCGCGCGGTTCGGCAGATCGGTCAATGCGTCGAAGTTCGCCATCTGAGCGAGTTTCTGATTCGCGACAAGGCGTTCCGTCACGTCTTGCACGATGCCGCTGTAGCCGCCGGGCCTGCCCGCCAGGTCGTGCGGCCCTTCGGCTTCGATGTGGACGCTGCGCGGCGCGGCGCCGGCGCGGCCCAGCATCTGGACGTCGCAAGTGAACGCGGTCGCGCGCCGCGCTGCCTGGCGCCGTGCCTGCGCGAGATGCGCGCGATGCATCGGCGCAACCTTGCGCAGCAAATCGCGCCAAGACGGCGCAGCGCCGAGTTCGATGCCCAACACGCCGAGCGCGTCCGGCGAGAGCGCTGGGCAAGCGCTGCCCAGCGGCCACTCGATGCCGCCGATGCGCGCCAGCTCCTGCGCCCGCGCCAGCCGCGCCTGGCTTTGCTCGAGCTCGACCCGGTTGCGCGACGCACGCAGCAGGTAACGCAGGCGCTGCGCCAGCAAGGTCCAGAGCGAAGACTTGACGAAGAAGTCGCTCGCGCCGGCATCGAATGCCTGCTGGATCGACGCGTCATCGTCCAGGCCGGTCAGCATCAGCACCGGCACGGTTTCGAAGCCCGTGGTCGCGCGCAAGCGCCGGCAGGTCTCGAAGCCATCCAGCCCGGGCATCATCGCGTCGAGAACCACCACCTCGGGTCGGCAGTGCGACAGTTTGGCCAGCGCCGCCGCGCCATCGCTGACCTCGGTGACATCGAAGCCTCGCGCTTGCAGCGCGGCGGCGCAGAGTTGCCGCGTGACCTCGTCATCGTCGACGCACAGCACGCGCGGCGCGGCGTCGGCGTTGGCGTCCAGGCTTCGAATCGGCGCCATGGCGGTCAATTCAAATCGGCACGGCGTGTGCTCGATGGCGCCGGGCGCGGCAGCGCACGCGGCGCCGTGGCGGGTGTGTCGTCGCGCAGCAGGCCATGGCGCGGCATGACCCGGCGTTCGCCGCCGCGCTCCACGTCGCCGAGCAGGCGGCGAGCCATCGCGATCAGCAGGCGCGGCGAGCCATCGGTGTGGCGCAGCGCGCACAGGCTGACGTTGGCGCCGCGCTGGCCGCGCGCGGTGGGCCAATGAAACTCCGCTTCGACGGTTCTCTCATGCTCCAGCGCTTGGCGCAACGCCTGCAACCCGACTTTCGCGACGGTCTCGCCGAACGCCTGCGCCACGGTCTTGCCGACCACGCGCGCGCGGCGCAAGCCGAAGTCGCGTTCGGCGCGCCGACTCAGGCCCATCACGCGCATGCTTTGCGGGTCGACGACGAACAGGCTCACATCGGCGTCGAGCGCCACGGAGCCAAGGAAATCGGGCGCATCCGCCTGGGCGCGGAGCGTCCGCAGCCGCGCCGGCGAAAGGCCTCCCGGGTTCGTGCGGTCGCGCTGCACCACGTCGTTGAGTTCATTGCGCACCAGCTCCAACAGCCGGGTCAACGCGGCGCTCGACACGGCGAGCTCGAGCGCCTCGAATTCGATCAGCGCGATCGGCTGGCCCGAGTCGAGCACCGCCAGCGCGTGGCCCACGTCGGGGTCGACCACGATCGCACGCTCGCGCAGCGCCGCGGCGGCGACGCTGCTGAGCGGCGTGCCGGCACGCTTGCGGCGGGTCGGCGCCAGATCGAGCAGCGGTTTGAGGCGAAATTCGCCCACGCCCGCGCCGACACCCGCGCGCGCCGGCTCGACCAGCGCGACCAGCACGTTGCGCGCGCCGATTTCGTGCGCAATGATGTGGCCCACGCCGCGCAGCGCGTCGCTCAGGTCATTCGCATTGGCGCAGCAGCGCGCGATCCGCGCCGTGGCCTCGAGCAAGCTGCCATCGTCGAGCAGCGACGGCGGCGGCTGAGGCGCCACGCGCGCGGCCGGCTTCCAACCGCGCCACACCAGCAGCGAACACGCCGCCGCGCCGAGCGCCAGCGTCGCCAGGCGCGCCGCCAGCGGGTCCGGCAGCGCGAGCGAAGCCAGCGCTGACAGCGCGGCGAGCCAGAACATGAGTTTCGAGATCAGGGGTCTCATCGACATCGGGGGAGCCCCGCGGAACAATGGGCCGCACCCGGGCGGGATCGAATGCGATACCACGACTTCGGCACCGCGACGGGAAACTTGATCCGCAGTGCGCCCTCAGGGCTCAATCGAACCCGGTCGTCGATGCCAACAAATCGACCACTTTGGGCGCGACCGGCTGGCCGTACAGCTCGCAAGCGCTGCCGCCCAACACTTTGGCGCGGTACATCGCGGTGTCGGCGCGCGCCAGCAGACCGGGGGCATCGGCTGCATCGTCCGGGTAGACGGCGATGCCGATGCTGGTGCCCACGGCGACGCGCCGGTCCTGCACCACGATCGGCCGGGCCACGATGTCGCGAATTCGGTGCGCCACCGCCAGCGCGGCCTCGGAGCCCGCGATGTCGAGCAGCAGCGCGGTGAATTCATCGCCGCCCAGGCGTGCGAGCTCGACTTCCCCGTGGGTCTCGGTGAAACGAGACACCAGATCCGAGGGCCGAATCGCGTCGCGCAACCGGTCCGCCACCACCTGCAGAACTTCGTCTCCCGCAGCGTGCCCCAGGCTGTCGTTCACCTGCTTGAACCCGTCCAAGTCGACGAACAGCAGACCCAATTGCTGGCCCTGGTGGTATGCGCGGGCAACTTCGCGCTCGATCCGGTTCAGAAACGACTGCCGGTTCGGCAGCCCGGTCAGGCTGTCCTGATGGGCCAGGCGCAAGATCTGCTGCTCGGCCTGCTTGCGCTGCGTGATGTCGCGCGACAGCACGATGAAGGTCGGCGCCTCGTCAGGCCCGCCCGGCTTGCGCGAAATCGAGAGCTCGAACCATGCCTTGCCTTGCGGCAAGTCCACTTCCATCTGCTGGCCGTTGGAGAAGCCGTGCTGCGCCGCGGCACGCAGCGCCGACATGCACACCGAGGCGGCCTCGCGCGGCAATACGCTGTGAACCGTCTTGCCGACGTAAACGTGCTGCGGCGCGAAGTACAGATTCGTGCGCGGTGGGTGGTAGGCGAGGCAGCGGCCTAGCGCGTCGAGTTCGAACAGCGCGTCGGGAATCGCCTCCAGCATCGCCACACTGCGCACGTCGGCGGCGCGCAGATCGAGCATGGTCTGGTGGGCGCGCAGCAGGTACTTCACGCGGTGGCGGATCAACGTCGGATTGAGCGGCTTCGCGATGAAGTCGGTGGCCCCGCTCTCATACGCTTTCTCGATCGACGCCACATCGTCCATGCCGGTCACCATGACGATCGGCAACAGTTCGCCGACCGAGCGGCGCATCGCCGCGCAGACCTCGTAGCCGCTCTGCCCCGGCATCTGCACGTCGAGCAGCACCAGGTCCCAGCGCCGCGCCTCGAACTGGCGCAGCGCGTCTGGGCCGTCCACCGCCAAGCCGGTTTCGTACCCCGCCTGGCGCAGCGCGGATTTCAGCAAGACTCTCGCGACGGCGTCGTCGTCGACGATCAGGATCTGCTTGGCCATGCCGGTTGTCGTGGTCTGCGTCAATCGATCTGCCCGGCGGCCGTGAGCGCGCGCAGCAACGCGCGGTTGATTTCGCTCACCTCCATCAACAGCGTGTCCGACGCGGCACGCACATCGAACGGCGAGCCCGCCTCTAACGCGTTCACCAGCGCCATGTAGGGCGCGAACGGGCCGCTGCTCTTGACGAGCGCCATCTGCACGCGCTCCGGCACCTGGATGCTGGCCAGCAGGTCGGAGAACGGCTGGCGGAACATGCGGTCGAGCAGCGAGAACACGCCGCAGATGAACGCTTCACTGCGCATCTCGGCGTCGCCGCCATCGCGCACCAGCTCTTCCATCAGCAGGCCGCGACGCACCGAGGCGAACAGCATCGGTCTCAGGTTCGGCTCCTTGGTCGCCGTGGCGAGCAGCAGCGCGAGCCAGCGCTTGAGCCGCTTGTAGCCGAGCAGCATCACGGCGTGCCCCAGCGAGTTGACTTCCACTTGCAGGCCAAGCACCGGCGAATTGATCAGGCGCAGCAGCTTGAAGGCCAATGTCGGGTCGCGCTTGAGCGTTTCTTCCAATTTGGCCGCCGGCGCTTCGGCGTCCACCTGCTTCAACAGTTCCACGACGATCCGCAGGTCGTTCGGCACCTTGCCCTTGTCCTTCTCGGCGGCGACCAGCACCGCGTCGTCGATCGGCCAGCCGAGCACCGCGACCGAGCCGCGCGCGAAGCTCTTTTCCATGTCGGCAACGTTGTTCACGCCGCTTTGCACCGTGGTGATCGCGCGCGTCACGCCCTCCGGAGCGGTGGCGTCGGTGCGCCGGTCCTCGCTCAGGTCGACGATCGCGTGCTTGAAGTACGGCAAGATTTCGCGCGGCAACTCTTTGACCGGCCGGCCCTTGAGCAGCAAGGCATTGCCGTTGGCGTGCGCCGCGCCGAGCGCCGCCACCACGGCAGGCTCGCCGGCCATGAAGGCGGGCACCTCGATCGACAGGTTCTTCGCCGGCTTCGCATTGAGCAACTCGATCAGCAGCGCTTCGCTCGCCAGGTTCAGGAACACCTTGGGCCCATCGGCCGGCCAGACTTCGCCGATCGCACCGAGCAGCCCCGCCACGTCGAGCTTTGCCTCGGCATTGAGCGGGAATACGCCCAGGCGCGTCGCAACGATGGCTCGCGCCTTGTCGACGATCGGCGAGTAGCCCAAGGTCACCTGGCCCAGGATCGAGGATTCAGCCATGATTCACCTCTGCTCTCAGCTGATGTACTGGAACAGCGACAGGCGCTGCACCGACGAATAGGTCTTGAGCGCCGCGTCGTAGCCGACCTGGCGCGCCTGGAATGCGGAAATCGCCTGCACCATGTCCAGGTTTTCGGCATCCGAGCGCTCGCTTTGAGCCTGCAATTTGGCATTTGCCAGGCGCGCGTCGTTGCCGTCCATGCGGTTCAGCGCTTCGCCGGCCAGGGCCCGCGCCGATTGCAACTGGCCGAGCACTGCGTCGACGTCGCGCAAGTCGTTCGACAGGCCTTGCCGGATCTGCGCCGCGCTGCGCAGCGGCGTGCGCAAGGCGGCGGCGGCGCGGTCCAGCACGTCGAAGGCGCTGGAATTGGGCGTCGACGGCAGCGCTTCGAACACATCGCCGTCGGCCGGGCTGCCGTGCACGCGCAGCGCGATGCCGTCGATCTCGATCGCCTTGTCCGGCGTGTAGGCCACGTTGCTGAGCGTCGTGGGCGCGCCGTCTTGCAGCACCGAGTAGGTGGTCACGCCGGCGGCGACGCTGAATTGAACGCTGTAGGTCGAGCCCGTCAGGCTCGAAGGATCGGTGACGCTGCCGGCGTCGATCCACGCGCTGCCGGTGCTCGCGGCACCAGAAGCAGCGCGCGTTTCAAACACGCCGTTGCCGGTGGGCGCCGACAGCCAGATGCCCAGACCATCCAGGCTCAGCATCAAGCCCGGCTCGCCACCGGCCGCGAGCTGGCCCGCAACACCGCGAAACTGCACGCCGCCGGGTGCGTCGATGAACGGCGGCTGGCTCGCGCCCTGGCCGCCGAAGAGGGAACGCCCGGAGCCGTCTGCCGTATTGGCCAAGGCCAGCAACTGGGCACGGATCGGCACCAGCGCTTCGCCAATTCGCGCACGTTCGGAATCCGAATACGACGCATTGCCCGCCGCCAGAACCGCCTCGCGCGCCTGCTGCAACAGCTCGACGGCGCTGCCCAGCGTGGCTTCGGAGAGCTCCATGTTCGAGCGGCTTGCCTGCACGGCACGCAGGTTCGCGTCGGTGTGCAACTCGCGCGCCAGCGCGCGTTCGGCACGCGCCGCACCGGCCGGGTCGTCGCTCGCGCGATTGATGCGCTTGCCGGTGGTGAGCTGGCGCTGCGTTTCGCTCAGCTCGCGCTGCCGATGCATCAGCGCGTCGATCGACGCGTCGTACAGGTGCGCGGTGGAGATGCGTGTCGTCATGCTTTCGTCCTCTTCGTTCTTTTCACCTTAGACCCGGCCCGTGGCGAGCAAGGTGTCGAACACGGTCTGCGCCACTTGCAGCAGCTTGGCCGCCGCCTGGTAGCTCTGCTGGTACTGGATCAGGCGCGCCGCCTCTTCGTCCAGGTTCACGCCGGACACGTCGTCGTTCGCCGCCTTCGCCGCGGTGCTGGCGCTGGCCGACATTTGCGCCGCAGTGCGCGAGCCCTGCACGCGCACCGCGATGTCGGTCATCGCATTCGTGTACGCGTCGGTGATCGTCGCACCGGCTTGCGTGGCCTGCGCACCCACCAGGGCGGCGCCGCGCAGGTCGGCCAGGGCCCGCGCGTTGCCGTTGTTTCCGCCGGGGAACAGCGTCTTCGCCACCGTCAGGCTGTCGCCGCTGGCGGGAACGCCGGCGAGTTGCAACTCCCAGCCGTTGAGCAGAATCGGCGTGCCGGCCTGCCAGGTCGCCGAACCGCTGCCGACGACCGCGTTGCTCGCATCGCGCAGCTCCCAGTCGTAGTTGCCGGCTGCCGACGTGAACGTGATGTTGGCGCTCAGGTTCGGGTCCAGGGTCGAATCGACGGCGCGCAACGACGCCACGCTGGCCGTGCCGGTGTTGGCAGTGGCGAGCGTGGCCGAGACCGGCGACGCCGCGGCGATGCCGCGCGGATCGGCCAGCACACGCCGCATGTTGGCCGCCGCCGTGCCCACCGGTTGCAGCAGGAACTTGTCGTTCGCCACCGGCAGCGGGCCAACGATGTCGATGCGAAAGCCGTCGACCACGTCGCCCGACGCAACGCTTTGCGTGAAGCCGTCGCGCAGCCGCGTCAACTGGTAGGTGCCCGCGCCGCTGGGGTCGGCCAGCAACTCGTAGTCGCTTGCCTGAAGGCGGCTGGCGTCGACTATCGAGATGCTGACGGTCGGAACCCGCACGCCATTCACGTCGAGCATCGACGCGACGTCGATCCCGCCCGCTTTGGCATTGCCGGTGTTCGGCGAGACACGCAGCGCCCCGGTCGCGAAGATCGGCGCGCCGGCCGCGGGTGGCTGGCCCAGGCCGAGGCCAAGCGCCTGCTGCCCGTTCACCGCGCCGCTGATCGCTTGCGCCATCTGCCCCAGCAGGTTGCGTGCGTCGACCAGATCGCTGTTCTGAAAGCGCAGCAGGCCACCGATCTTGCCGGCGGCGAGCATGTTGTTCGACAGCGGAATCGCCTTGCCCGCCTCCATCAGCGCCATGCCGACGCGGGCAGGGTCGAATTCGTCGGAGGTCAGGCTCATCTTCGACGCTTCGGCGCCGAGCACGAGGCGCTGGCCGCCGCCGATGAACACGCTGACCGAACCGTCGTTCGCAGCGACGGTCGTCACCGCGACCAGCTCGCTCATCTGGCGAATCATTTCGTCGCGCTGGTCGAGCAGGTCGTTGGGTTGATGGCGTTGGCCGATCGCGTCGCCGATCTTGCGGTTCAGGTCGGCCACACCCTTGGCGAGGGTGTTGAGCTGCGACACCGCGACGCTCAGGTCTTGCACGACGCCGCTTTGCAGCTCCGAAATGTTGTTGCCCGCGGCGCTGAAGCGTTGCGCCAGCGTGTCGGCGCGCGACAGCACCACTTGGCGCGCCGAATAGTCCTGCGGGTTGTTCGCGACGTCGACGAAGGAATTCATGAACTGCGACGCCGCGAATCCCAGTCCCGCCTCGCCGGTTCCGAACACATTTTCCAGGCGCTGCAATTGGCTCGCCCGCATCTGGTCAGCCTGGGCCAGCGCGGTCGCGGCGTTGAGTTCGCGCGTCAACAGTTCGCTGTGGGCCCGCGAGACGGTTGCGACGTCCACGCCCTTGCCGAAAAACCCCGCGCCGCTGAACTGGCTGCTCGCCGTGGCCAGCTCGACGCTTTGGCGCGAATAGCCCGGCGTGTTCGCGTTCGCGATGTTGTTGCCCACCGTTTGCAGCGCCGCGTAGTTGGCGAACAGCGCGCGCGCGCCGATGGAGAGCAATGCCGAAATGGCCATGGGGATTCAGTCCTCGAAGTCGGTGTGTCGCTCAACCCAGTCGCTCAACCCACCGCGTGCCGCGCCCGCAGCAAGGTGTTGATGGTGCGAGTGAGTTTGTCGGCGTAGTGCGGGTCGGTGGCGTAGCCGGCGCGCTGCAACTCAGCCGCAAATCTCTGCGCCGAGCCACCCTGCGCCGAGCCGCCTTGCGCCAGCACCTCGCGCGCTGGGGCGTAGCGTGGGTTGTCGCCGATCAGCTTGGCGTAGTCGGCGAACGATTCGGCCGCCGACGCATAGGCGCGAAACTTCGCCTGCACCTTGTGCGGCTGGCCGTCGATGAATTCGGTGGTGGTCGCGGTCGCGACCGCGCCCTTCCAGTTCGGTCCTGCCTTGATGCCAAACAGGTTGTGCGCGCTGCTGCCGTCGGCGTTGCGGATTTCGCGCTGGCCCCAGCCGGTTTCATGGGCCGCCTGCGCGAGCATGAAGTGCGCCGGAATGCCGCTGTGTTGTTGCACGGCCCGCGCGGCCTGCGCGTGCTGCTGCACGAAGCTGGCCTGGGTGGGGCTGAGACTCACCCGGTCAGGTGCCGACGGGCTGGGGATTTCTCGCCACTGCAAGGTTTGCTCCCTCTCCCGCACCTCGGAGGCGCCAGCCTCCGGCTGACGCGGGCGGGAGAGGGTTGGGGTGAGGGACGGCGTGCCACGCACCGGTGCCGGCGGCCAGTCCTCACCCTCACTTGCAGTGCGCGTTCCGGCTTGCAAGCCGGAACCGCTCGACGGGCTCGCCGCGTGCGGCTCGAAAGTCCCGTCTCGCCCCCCACCCTCTCCCGGAGGGAGAGGGAGCAATTCCCGCTCTCCCAACTGCCGCTCCAGATGCCGCGCGATCGCCTCGCCCAGGCCGCCGCGCAAGCCGGTCATCTGCTGCGCGAACTGGGTGTCGAGCATCTCCGTTCCGAGCTGCGTCGTCGAGTTGTCGAGCAAGCCGGAAGACGGTGTGGCCTGGCGCATGCTCTTCATCAGCTCGTGCATGAAGAGCGCCTCGAACTGCTTCGCCGCTTCCTTGATCGCCGCCTTGGGATCGCGCGCGGCGGCTGCGCGCAGCGACTCGACGCCACGCGTATCGGCGGCGAGCGAATTGGTCGCGGCCAGCGTCATCAAATCACCTCGATCTCGGCGTTGAGTGCACCGGCCGACTTCATCGCCTGCAAGATCGCGAGCAAATCCTGTGGCGTCGCGCCGAGCGAGTTGAGCGCCTTCACCACTTCGGCGAGTTTGGTGCCGGCGGGCATCTGGATCAGCGTGCCGGGCTCCTGCTTGATCGAGATGTCGGCCTTTTCGCGCACCACCGTCTGGCCGCCGACCGAGAGTGCGTTCGGCTGGCTCACCACCGGCGTCGAGTTGATCGTCACCGACAGGCTGCCATGCGCGACGGCGCACGCCGACAGCGTGACCGAGCCGTTCATCACCACCGAGCCGGTGCGCGCGTTCACGACCACGCGCGCGGCCGGCGCGGCACGCTCGATGTTCAGGTTTTCGATGTCGGCCATGAAGGCCACGCGGTCGTTCGGGCTGCTCGGCATGCGCACCCGCACCACGCGCCCGTCCAGCGCCTGCGCCAGGCCGTCGCCGAGCGTCTTGTTGATCGTGCGCGCGACTTCGCGCGCGGTGTTGAAGTCGTTCGAGTTCAAGTCGAGCTGCATGAACTCGCCCTGGTGCAGCGGCGTCGGAACGCTGCGTTCGACGGTCGCGCCGTCGGGGATGCGGCCGGCGCTCAGGTGGTTGATCTGCACCTTCGAGCCGCCCGCGGACGCGCCGGCGCCGCCGACGATCAGGCTGCCCTGCGCCATCGCATAGATCTGGCCGTCGGCGCCTTTCAGCGGCGTGGCGATCAGCATGCCGCCGCGCAGGCTCTTCGCGTTGCCGAGCGACGAGACGTTCACGTCGATCGCTTGGCCCGGTTGGGCAAACGCGGGGAGTTGCGCCGTCACCATCACCGCGGCGACGTTCTTGACCTGCATGCTCGTACCCGGCGGCACCGTCACGCCCATCTGCTGCAACAACGCGGTCATGCTTTGCGTGGTGAAGGGGGCCGAGGTCGTCTGGTCGCCCGTGCCGTCCAGCCCTACCACCAGCCCGTAGCCCGACAGCGCATTGCTGCGCACGCCCTGCACCGACGCCAGCTCCTTGATGCGCGCCGCCTGCGCCGGGTGCGGCCACCACAGCGCGGCCGACGCGGCCAGTGCGGCGAGCGCGATCAGCCAGCGCAGCAATCTCTCCGCGGTCCACAGGCTCGATCTGCCGGATCCGCCATCGCGGCTGGTGTCGGCTGAAATCCATGGGTGAGACATTGAAGGAGTCACTCAAATCGGCAAGACGTTGAGGAAGAAGCGGCTCAGCCAGCCGATGCCCTGGGCTTCTGCCTGCGCGCCGCGGCCGCGGTGCTCGATGCGCACGTTGGCGATTTGCGCCGACGCCACCGAGTTGCCGGGCTGGATGGCGCGCGGGTCGACCTGCCCCGAAAAACGCAGCACGTCGACGTTGTGGTTCACGCCGATCTGCTTTTCGCCGGCGACCAGCAAGTGGCCGTTGGGCAGCACCTCGATCACGGTGGCGGTGATGACGCCGGAAAAGTCGTTCGTGTTCTCGGTGCTGCCCTTGCCGGCGAAGGTGTTGCTCGAACTGCCGGACACGCCGGCGCGCCCGAACGAGTTGGGGTTGACGAGCGGAAACGCGGTGACTGACGCGTTCAGGCCACCGCTCTTGTCGATCGAGCTCGTGCTCTTCTGGCTCGCGCTCACTTTTTCGACGATCTGCACCGTGAGCGTGTCGCCGACCAAACGCGCGCGGTGGTCTTCGAACAGTGGCCGGTAATTCGACGCCTGGAAGATCGCACCGTTGTTCACCACTGGCCGCGGAATCGTTTGCGGCCGCACCGAGGTCGGTTCGGCCACGTCCACCGGCGGGCGTGCATTGAGCGTTTCGCAGGCGGCGAGCAGGCAGACCGCGGCGAGCACCGCACCGATCGCCGCGCCGGATCGCAGCGCTTCGGTGCGAGACCGCTTCATCGCGAGCATCGTCTTCATGTGCGCTTCACAAC